>JAWWCH010000129.1:0-5731 GCA_033720575.1 Marinirhabdus sp. | reverse complement strand
ATCGTAAAAAAACAACCTGATATTGCCATACTCGATATACAGATGCCTTATTTATCGGGTATTGAAGTGGCCGATAAATGCAAGGTGCACTGTGAAAACACCAAAATAATTCTCATTACACTACACAAAGAAAGAGAGCTGTACCAACAGGCAAAAGAGATGAATATCTTTGGCTACATTCTAAAAGAATTCGCTTTGGAAGAAATAGAGACCTGCCTTGAACATGTGATTAATGGCGAACATTATTTTAGTCCGAAAATCGTAGGAAAACTTGAAAGAAACGGGGTGGATACTTCTGTGTTGGATACACTCACACCTTCAGAAAAAAAAATATTGAAGCTCATTGGCAAAGACAAGACCAATAAAGAGATTGCCTCACTTTTGTTCATTTCCTATAGAACGGTAGAAAAGCACCGCAGTAATATCATAAGCAAACTAGGTCTGGAGCATAAAACCAATAGTTTGCTCATCTGGGCAAAAGAGCACCAAGAGCACTTAAAATAGTGTAAAAGCATAAATTACGTGTAAATACGTATTGCGATATTTGTAGTTTCTTTTCAATTTTACCCTATGGAAACAGCAACAAGAGAAGAATCACAGATGAAAAATTTAACTCGCAGACAAAAAATAACAATGGTTATCTTAACAGTATGCGTAGTCTCAATAATATGTTTAAATATCCTGAATTTTATTTTAGCTTAAATTCACCTTTTTCAACTAACTGCTAAAATTAAAAACCCAGTCATACGACTGGGTTTTATTTTTATGGAAAAGAGCTTCTCTATAATTCTAATGCTCTTTCAACATCATTGTCCATTAGTAATTCCGTTGGATTTTCAAGCGCCTCTTTTACCGCTACCAAGAACCCAACAGATTCTTTACCATCAATGATTCGGTGGTCATATGATAAGGCCACATACATGATAGGTGCTATTGTAACGCCTCCATTCTTTACCACAGGGCGCTCTACGATATTGTGCATACCAAGAATTCCTGACTGTGGCGGATTAATAATTGGAGTTGATAACATACTTCCAAATACGCCACCATTAGAAATGGTAAATGTTCCTCCGGTCATTTCATCAACGGTGATTTGTCCGTCACGCGCTCGCAAGGCAAGACGCTTTACTTCAGATTCTACTCCTCTGAAGCTCAAGTTTTCTGCATTTCTAATCACCGGCACCATCAATCCTTTGGGTCCTGAAACCGCTATTGAAATATCCTTGTAATCGAAAGTTAGCATTTCTTTACCATCAATCATACTGTTCACGGCTGGATACATCTCTAAAGCACGAACTACCGCAAGGGTGAAAAACGACATAAAGCCAAGGCTTACTCCGTGTTTTTCTTTAAACGGCTCTTTATATTCCTTTCGTAAATCAAATATGGCGGTCATGTCTACTTCGTTGAAGGTAGTCAACATGGCCGTTGTGTTTTTTGCTTCCACCAAACGCTCGGCTACTTTTCTGCGGAGCATGGATAGTTTTTTGCGTGAACTTCCACGATCACCTGTTCCTGGAGTTCCCATTGAAGGCACTGCATTCTCGGCATCACTTTTTGTGATTCTACCATCGCGGCCGCTGCCTTGTACGTCTTTGGCATCCATTCCCTTTTCAGCAAGGATTTTTTTCGCTGATGGTGAAGGTGTACCTGTGGCGTAGGTTTTGTTGCCATCCTGAGCCTGTCGCTGAGTAGATGGTTTTGATGGGGTTTGATCTAAGGCTTCTGCCTTCTCATTGGTATCTTTGTTTTGCGCATTCTGCTTATCGAGGTCAGGACCCGCATTGCCTTTCCCCTTTTCGTCGCCAGCATTGTCATAGGTTTCCGTTGAATCATCTCCGCCACCAGGTTTTTCAGCCTCAGTATCGATGAGACAAACTACTTCTCCAACGCCAACGGCATCTCCTTCTTCAGCCTTTAGGGTAATGATACCACTGGCCTCTGCTGGTAATTCCAACGTAGCTTTGTCACTGTCTACTTCTGCAATTGCCTGATCTTTTTCAACCCAATCGCCGTCTTCAACAAGCCATTGTGCAATTTCTACTTCGGTTATAGACTCTCCCGGTGAAGGGACTTTCATTTCTAATGCCATATATTTTGGTATTATCTTTCCTCTTCGGAAATTTTAGTATCTCTATTAATTAACGCGTCACCGTTCAATTCATTTCTTTATCAAACACACTTTCAATTACCTTCATGTGTCTTGCCTTACTTCGAACACTACTTCCGGAAGCCGGTGCAGCGTACATTTTTCGGCTACAAACACGCCAGGTTCGTGTTTCCTCAAAATGAAGCAATAAATGTGAATATGCTCCCATGTTTCTTGGCTCTTCTTGGGCCCAAACAATATCATCTGCGTTTTTATATTTTTTGATGATCTCCTTCATTTGCTCCACCGGCAGTGGGAATAACTGCTCTACCCGAACCAATGCCACATCATCCCTTTGGTCTTCTTCTCGTTTCTCCAATAAATCGTAATAGAACTTACCAGAAACAAATACGAGGCTCTTAATTTTTTTGACATCGGCAGCTGCGTCATCAATAACCATTTGGAAACCACCGTTTGCCAACTCTTCCTTGGTAGATATCACCTTAGGGTGGCGCAACAAACTCTTTGGTGTAAAAATAACCAATGGTTTTCTATAATTGACCTTCATTTGTCTTCGCAACAAGTGATACATGTTGGCCGGCGTAGTAACATCTGCCACGAACATATTATCCTTGGCACACAGTTGCAGGTATCGTTCCATTCGAGCTGAAGAGTGTTCAGCGCCTTGTCCTTCGTAACCGTGCGGAAGTAGAAGTACCAGACCGTTCTGCGATTTCCATTTATCTTCTCCTGAAGAGATGTATTGGTCAATCATGATCTGCGCGCCATTACTGAAGTCTCCAAACTGCGCTTCCCATAGGGTGAGCGTATTCGGGCTCGCCATAGCGTATCCATAATCGAAACCAACCACGCCATATTCAGAAAGTAGGGAATTATAGATATAAAAATTACCTTGATCGCCCTTTAATTCGTTCAGCAAAATGATCTCCTCTTCACTATCTTCTACTTTCACCACGGCATGACGATGGCTAAACGTACCTCGCTCCACATCTTGACCGCTCATACGAACGTCATATCCTTCTTTCAACAAGGTTCCATAGGCCAACAGTTCTCCCATGGCCCAATCTAATTTGTTGTCTTCGAAATACATGGTTTTACGGGCCTCGATCAATTTTGAAATCTTGCGTAAAAACTTCTTATCTGTGGGTAATTGGGTAATCACCTCAGCCACTTCAGTTAATGCAGACAGCGACACCGTGGTATCAACATCCTCCATCATTTTGTCTTCTTCGGCAGATTCAAATCCTTCCCAAACATCTTGCATGATGGGCGTAATCTCTGTTTTTTCTTCCTTACGGGCATCCTCAAGGTCTTCTTCAAGCTTGTCTTTGTAGGCTTGTTCGAGTTGTTTGGTATACCCTTTATCAATGACACCCTGTTGGAACAACTTTTCAGCATAAATATCACGCGGATTGTCATGCTTGCTAATCGCTTTATAGAGTTTTGGCTGGGTAAAACGTGGTTCATCTCCTTCGTTGTGGCCATACTTTCTATACCCTAACAAATCAATAAACACATCGCGCCCAAACTCCATTCTAAAGGCTAGCGCAAAATCCATAGCATGTACCACCGCCTCTGCATCATCAGCATTCACATGCAATACTGGAGATAAGGTAACTTTACCTACATCGGTACAATAGGTTGAAGATCGTCCGTCAAGGTAGTTTGTGGTAAAACCAACTTGGTTGTTTACCACGATGTGGATGGTACCACCTGTTTTATAACCGTCTAATTGCGCCATCTGAACGACCTCATACACCAAGCCTTGTCCGGCAATGGCTGCATCACCATGCACTACAATGGGCAGTACTTTTCGAATGTCGTCTTTGTAGTTTCTGTCTTGTTTCGCACGCGCGATACCTTCAACTACAGCTCCCACCGTTTCTAGATGCGATGGATTCGGAGCAATATTGAGGTTAATTTCTTTTCCGCTATCGGTGGAACGTTTGCTCGTCCATCCCAAATGGTATTTTACATCGCCATCAAAAATGTCCTGAGCGTAATCTTTTCCGTCAAATTCACTAAAGATATCCTTAGCACTCTTTCCGAAGATATTGGTAAGGGTACTCAATCTACCCCGGTGGGCCATACCCATGACAAACTCTTCCACCCCGTGTTCGGCAGCGTTTTCTATTAGTGAGTCTAGAGCGGGTATCAAGCTTTCTCCTCCTTCAAGAGAAAATCGCTTTTGACCTACATATTTTGTGTGTAAGAAATTTTCAAATGATACAGCCTCGTTCAATTTCTTGAGGATCTGTTTCTTCTTTTCTTTGGAAAATTTTGGCTGATTGTCGTTTACATTCAGTTTATTCTGAATCCATTGAATTTCTTCAGGTTTCCGAATGTACATGTACTCAATACCTATGCTATCACAGTATATGCTATTGAGGTGTTGTAGTATTTCGGCCAGTGTTTTCGGGCCAATTCCCAAGACTTCCCCCGCTTTGAAGGTAGTTTGAAGGTCACTCTGCTCTAAACCGAAATTCTCAATGTCAAGCGTAGGCGAATATTTTCTGCGTTCCCGAACCGGATTCGTCTTCGTAAATAAATGGCCTCGCGTTCTATAGCCGTCAATGAGCTTAATGACTTGAAATTCTTTTAAGACTTCTTCTGTAATTGCGTGAGACCCATCGGTGTCTATGCCCAATCCTTCTAAGGATCCGCTCTCTATCCCAAAGTCGAAACCTTGAAAAAACGCACGCCAACTGGGCTCGACGCTATCAGGAAATTGTAAATATTTATCGTAGAGTTCTGCTATTTGCGCAGGATGAACGGCATTTAAAAAGGAATATTTATCCATATTGGATGCTTCGACGTTTTCAGTTTGATAAAACGGTACAAAAATACAACAATTCGCTGAACCACAGTAGCCGCTTTTTGTATATTTATGGGAAGTAATATTAAAATTTTCCCAATGAAAATGGCTTCTCCATCTTTATCTTTCCTTTTCACCCCCTTTCTATTCCTCATTTTCTTTCAGCAGAATTGTACCGCGCAGGAAACTGAACCAACGTTCTGGGATCGGGTTCAGTTTGGTGGCGGACTAGGGATTGGTTTTGGGAACGGGTTCTTTAGCGGGACCCTTGCTCCGAGTGCCATTTACAATTTTAACGAGTAAATCGCTATGGGGCCTTCCTTGATTTTTAGTTACCAAAAAGACGACGTTTTTGAAAGCACATTATACGGTGGCAGCTGGATTACCCTTTTTAACCCCATTCGCGAAATACAACTTTCCGCAGAACTCGAACAGCTCCGCGTGAACCAAGAAATCGATTTCTTGGCCGTTAGAGAAACTGATAATTTCTGGAATACAGCGCTGTTTTTAGGCGCTGGATATCGTGCTGGCCCGGCCACAATAGGAGTGCGTTACAACGTATTGTTCAGCAATGACGACCGGGTTTATGCTTCCGCTTGGAATCCATTTGTTCGGCTGTATTTCTAAACCTATAGATAAAAATAAATTATGCCGGCTAATGTCGTGCCATTCTCTTATTTTTGGCCCAAATTAAGCACTGTGAACTTCAAATTTCTACTAGTATTGATTATGGGACGCTTCATCTCAAATCCATCAATTGCCCAGAGCGAATTGCTAACGCTATATATGCAAAATGGGAAAATTGT
>JAWWCH010000128.1:0-5770 GCA_033720575.1 Marinirhabdus sp. | reverse complement strand
CGCACAACCACGGTACTGGTAATTTGACGGCAGACTTTTCAGAAAGTGAAACAGTTTCAAATACTCAAACGGGTTCCGCAAATAAGCAGCCTATAGAAAGCCATACCAATAAAGTTGTGGAACATAAAGGTTCGCTCAAAATTTCAGAACTGGTGGCCAATCCGAAACAATATGAGGGAAAAACAGTTCAACTTACGGGAACAGTGGTAAAGGTGAACCCAAATATCATGAATCGCAATTGGCTGCACCTTCAAGATGGCACAAAGAACGACTTTGACTTGGTAGTTACATCCAGTACGTTCATTCCGGAAGGACAAACGGTTACCATGCGCGGAACAGTGGCGCTAAATCGCGATTTTGGAGCTGGGTACAAATACAATCTTATTGTTGAAGACGGCGTTTTAATACAATAGAAACCGCTAGGAAATAATAGGATATTTTCTCTTCCGAATAAAAGCTATGATACAGATAACCACAATCACAGCTACCGCAATATACACCCAAGTAGGTATGGGCACTGGATCACCCGTTGCGTAACTGTGTAACCCAGACAAATAGTAATTCACGCCATAATAGGTCATAATCACCGATGCCAACCCAAAAATGGTGGCCACATTATATGCGAACAACCCCCTCAATTTTGGGATTAGGCGCATGTGCAGAATAAAGGCATAGACCAAAATAGTGACTAAGGCCCAGGTTTCTTTGGCATCCCAACCCCAATAACGGCCCCAAGATTCGTTAGCCCAAACTCCGCCAAGATAGGTTCCTACACTTACCATAAAGAGTCCGCCAATCAAAGTAAGCTCACTGATATACGACATTTCTTGAACAATGCGTTTTACGCGCTTTTTATTATTTTCAGAAATGAACATCAACAGAATGAGGTTGATGAGTCCAATGATGGCTCCCAACATTAAAAAGCCGTAACTCCCTGCCTCCAGAGAAACATGAATGGTAAGCCAATACGATTTCAATACCGGCACCAAAGGTGTTATTTCTGGATCTAAAAAGCTCAACATGGATACAAAGAGAATGGTTCCTGCCAACACCATTGTTGCGGCCAATCCACCAAACGATTTTCGGGTAAATAGTATTCCTGCCAAGGTAGACGTCCATGCGATGTAAATCATAGATTCATACCCATTGCTCCACGGAGCGCGCCCTGAAACATACCAGCGCATCCCTAGACCAATGGTATGTAGTACAAATCCCAAGACTACCAAGCCAAATAGAATGTAATAGATTTTTTTGAGTTTCCAGTTGGGTTTAAATACCGATACAAATAAGAAGAACAGCAAGGCTAACGCCAATAACATATACCATCCTGCCAATCGAGAAAACACATTCATTTTATTCAGTGCGATCTCGGTATTAATTTTAGTATCGCTGGGCATAACCGCACCTCCACTGTTTTTCTGATAGGTTTTTAGTTCGCTCAAGAGCTTGTTTGCCTGAGCGTAATTATTGGTCTGGGTTGCCGCCTTTAATTCATTTCCGTAGGCGTTAAAGAATTTACTTGCCACTGTGCTGTGATTGTGACCGTCATTGTGATTGTGCGAAGAGTATCCTTCCCAGGTATTGTTTGGGTTATTGGGATTTGGAATGATTTTGAGTAAACTTCCAGAAAACACCATACTCAAAATGTTCAACCGCTCATCAATCTTTATCAATTCTTTGGCGTAGGTACCCCGATCTTTTTGGTCCATGGCATATATTCGTCGCACCTCATCACGCAACTTATATTGACCCTCGGCATCAAAAAAATCTTTATAGGAAGCATAATCACCAGAGACATTCAATACTTTTTGGATGTCCTGATTTTTACCGAGCTTGATCAATTTCACATCGTACCAATCTTGTTTATTCACGAACATGCTCAGCAGAACTTGATCTGCTGTGAGGCCATCCCAACTCTCTTTTCTAGAAATTTTCCGCAATAGTTCACGCGACAACGTGTGAACCGGTTTCATTCGTCCCTTAAAATCTTGCACTACCACCGTACTGAAGGCTTCTGCATGATCTTCAGAAACCGCTGAAGTAACGTGTGAACCTTGAGCGAAACTGGTACTAGAAAGCATTAAAAATAGTACAAAAACAAAGGTCCCGCTCTTGGCTCTGATTTTTTGAATTTTCTTCCGAAGGTCGTAGAAACGAGTATTCTTACTAAATAGGGTCCAAATCATTCCTAAGGTAAGCAAGGCATAGCCCAGATAGGATATAATTGTGCCCCACCAATCGCTATTTACGCTTAAATAGGTTCCCTGTTCATCTTTATCGAATGACGATTGGAAAAATCGATACCCGTCATAATCTAAAATATTGTTCATATATATACGGTAATCCATATTCACGTTTTCTGCGGGGTCCAAAACGGTTACTTCACTGGCATACGAAGAGGCACTATTGGTTCCTGGATATTTTTCTAGCTGAAAGTCGTTTAGTTTTATCCCAAAGGGCACTGTGACCTCTTTTGCTCCATACGATGCGGCTAATTGTAATCCATCAAACGTAAATGGTGTTTGTCTTCCCGGAAGTCCCTTCATTCCATAAACATAGTTTTCTTGTTGGTTTCCATTCACCGAAACTGATAGTAATAGGGCAGTCATGCTCTCGCCTTTCACTTTTACGTCATCCGAAGTTAGTTCCACCGTTGCGCTTGGGTTGTATTCAGCAAACACAAAATTGTTGCTCCCGTCAGAATAGAGCGACCGTAATTTTAGAGGCACGTAAGCATTTGAACCTATGAGCGTATCCCTTTTTTGGGTAGCCATGACCGTTTGGGTCAAGGTCTTACCCGAATTGATGTAAAGTGCTTCATCTTCCAGTTTAAGGTTTATGGCACCTGGCATCAGACTTCCTTTAAAGTTATACGTCAGGTTTCCGATACGTCGCGTCTGACCTTGCTGTATGAAATACTCTTCTCTTCCTTGTGGCCCTGCAACCACCAATTTTAGTGTAGGCCGACCATCGGGTGATGTTGCAAAGTTTTGTGTTGGATTGGGCACAAAATCTTTGAGTTCAATTTCAATAAGATCATCGCCGATCAGGTATGATTCTTCAAAGGAATTGTTTCCCAATGATGCAAATAATACGGGTTCATCAAAGGTGTAAGTAGTACCGTCTTTTTGAACTTCAAACTTGAGGAAGGTCTCTGCAGAAAGGAAAGAATTTGCGGTATTATTTTCACGGATGTGCATGACACCTTCAAAACCAAAATAACGGGTGACCCCAGCGCCGAGAATGATAACGATGATTGAGGCGTGAAAAAGCAAGAGCGCCCATTTCTTCTGCTGAATCATTCGATACTGGACGATATTGTACACTATGGTGGCGCCAAAGAGAACAAGCAAGAGCTCAAACCATCTGGTTCGATAGACTACTTTTTGCGCCGCACTGGTGCCAAAATCATTTTCAATAAACGTAGCAACGCCGATAGCAACCGCAAAGAGGATAAAATATAACCCTGCGGCTCTCGTGCCGAACAATGTGCGAATGATGTTCTTAAATTTCAAATCCCATTTATAGATTAGAACGATTATTCAATATAAAAATTATTCAAAAGAACCGCTTAGCCTTCCACAAAAAAACCCCACGTAAAGGCAGGGTTTTAGTATTTGTTCGCTCTGTAATCGTATTGAAAACGAACCAAGCAATGCTAACCTTGGTTATTTCTGCATATTCTTAGCCTCTATGCTCAAGGTAGCATGTGGTACAAGCTTCAATCGCTCTGGATTGATCAATTTGCCTGTCACACGGCACACCCCATAGGTTTTGTTTTCAATTCGAATCAAAGCATTCTTTAAGTCTCTGATAAACTTCTCTTGGCGAATCGCCAATTGGGAAGCCGTTTCCTTACTCATTACTTCGCTCCCTTCGTCAAAAGCCTTGAACGTAGGTGAAGTATCGTCAGTACCATTGTTACTGTCGTTCTTATACGCGCTTTCAATCAACTCAAGTTGTTCTTTCGCTTTCTTGATCTTTTCGTTTATAAGGACTCTGAATTCATCTAATTCGGCGTCACTATATCTGTTTTTGGTTTCTTCAGCCATGGTCTCAATACTTTTTAATTTGTAGTCGCGTCACAATATCATCAAAAGATATCTCTGTTCCTTGGTTCACTTGAGAAACAAATTGTAACGCTTCAGTTAGGGTTTCACGTTTTATATATTCTAAATTGTCATTTACTGCGGTCTCTAAAACTGGGTCGGTCTGAACCGTGACAGCTACCCGGTCTGTTACCTCAAAACCAGAATCTTTTCGCAAATTCTGAATGCGGTTTATGAGCTCTCGCGCAATTCCTTCATTTTTAAGGGATGGAGTAATTGTGACATCCAATGCAACCGTGATGCCTCCAGCATTGGCCACTAGCCATCCTTCAATGTCTTGGGAGCTAATGATAACGTCATCAAGGGTCAATGTAGTATTTTTTTCATTAACCACAATCGATAATTCTTGCTCTTTTTCCAAGGTAGCGATTTCTTCCTGTCCAAATTGTTGAATCACGGCAGCTACTTGTTTCATGTCTTTTCCAAATCTCGGTCCCAGTTTCTTGAAATCAGGTTTGATCTGCTTTACCAAGATTCCGGACGCTTCATCAATGAGCTCAATCTCCTTTACGTTTACTTCGCTCTTGATCAAATCGGCTACCGCTTCAATTTCCTTTCTAGTGGTTTCATCTAATACGGGAACCATGATTTTCTGAAGCGGTTGGCGCACCTTGATTTTCTCGCGCTGACGCAACGACAATACCAAAGACGAAATCGTTTGCGCACGTTGCATTTTACGTTCCAAGGTTTTGTCAACCAACTCAGTATTGGCCACTGGAAAATCACTTAAGTGGACACTTTTTGGCGCCTTTTTCACAACTCCGTTCGTGAGATCCTTATACAATCGATCCATAAAGAACGGTGCAATAGGTGCTCCGAGTTTAGCAACAGTCTCAAGACAGCTATATAAGGTTTGATAAGCAGAAATTTTGTCCTGCGCGTATTCCCCTTTCCAATAGCGTCTTCTGCTCAAGCGAACAAACCAATTGCTCAAGTTTTCCTGTACAAATGTAGAAATAGCACGTGCGGCTCGCGTAGGTTCATATTCGGCGTATGCTTCATCTACTTCTCGTATGAGTGTATTCAATTCAGATAGTATCCAACGGTCAATTTCAGGACGTTGTTCTGAAGGAATATCTGCCTCGCTGTAGTCGAAATCGTCTAAATTGGCATACAGACTAAAGAAGCCGTAGGTGTTGTATAACGTACCAAAGAACTTATTACGCACTTCGCCAATACCGTCAATATCGAATTTCAGATTGTCCCACGGATTGGCATTACTGATCATGTACCAACGGGTGGCATCTGGTCCATAGGTTGCCAAGACTTCAAACGGATCTGCTGCATTGCCCAATCGCTTCGACATTTTTTGTCCGTTCTTGTCGAGCACCAATCCATTACTCACCACATTTTTATAAGCAACATCATCAAAAATCATGGTGGCGATGGCATGTAAGGTATAGAACCAACCACGGGTCTGGTCTACTCCTTCAGCAATAAAATCGGCTTTACGCCAAGTCTCTTCCACCTTTTCTTTGTTCTCGAATGGATAGTGCCACTGCGCATAGGGCATGGAGCCCGAATCGAACCAGACATCAATAAGGTCGGATTCACGGAACATCCTCTGTCCACTTTTGCTTACAAGGACAATATCATCAACAAAAGGCCTGTGTAAATCAAAATCATCACTAATCTGGCTATCCATAAAACCTGCCTCTATT
>JAWWCH010000127.1:0-5798 GCA_033720575.1 Marinirhabdus sp. | reverse complement strand
GTTTCACCTTTATGGTCAAAGTAAACTCCCTGAATGGTCATCGATTTATCAACGGCTACGAAGCCCCAAATCGCATCCCAAAGTCCTTTTCCGCGTACAGGAATTACATACACCTCTTTTCCGTCCTTCTCTCCTACAAAGAGCGGTAATCTACGCTCGTAAGATGGATCTTTGGCTTTGGTCTCTTCCTTTTTCAAGTCAATCAAATACGCATTTTCATCTTCGGTCACTTCGTCCCCTTGGATTACCAATTGCTTGGTGATGTATTTATTGAATTCTTCTTCCACCCTATCGGTTGGAATGAAAACCACATCGCCTTCACCTTCATTGTCGTTCACATTCATTGCATATAGAATGTTCTGTTGTTTTTCGAACTTTTCATTCGCCTTGATCAGCGGTTTTAAACCACTCGCAAAACCGGCCAACAACGACCCCACGATTACTACCATGATGACAGCAAAAATGACGGTATAACTATTTTTATCTGTGTTAATTGCCATACTTACGCAGTTTTAACTTTTAAACGTTTTGCTCTTCTCTTGATATTGGCCTGTAAGACATAGTGGTCAATAGTTGGTGCAAACACGTTCATTAATAATATTGCCAAGAACACCCCTTCTGGGTATGCTGGATTGAAAACTCGGATCAAAATCGAAATAAATCCAATTAAAAACCCATAGATCCATTTTCCTTTATTGGTCTGGCTCGCGGTTACCGGATCTGTTGCCATATACACGGCTCCGAATAAAATACTACCTATAATAAGGTGTTGCCAAAACGGAACACTCATGAGACCGTAGAACTTTGAACTTTCACCAATCCAACCGGCATCTACAACACCGTTAAAGATCAGTCCCATGGTTAACGCTCCTACCAAGGTGCTGAAGATAATACGCCAGCTTCCTATTTTCGTAAAAATCAAGATTGCGGCACCTACAATAATTAAGATTTTGGACGTCTCTCCAACAGATCCTGGAATAAAGCCCCAGAACATATCCCAATAATCATAGACCGTAGCTTGATTTTGCGCGTAGCTACCTAGAATGGTTTCACCAGAGATGGCATCCACGTTAGCACCAGCCATAATTTCTTTTTGGCGATCTACTGCTCCGTGCACCCATACTTTATCTCCACTCATCCACGTTGGGTAGGCGAAGAACAGAAATGCACGAATGGTAAGTGCCGGATTCAAGATGTTCATTCCGGTTCCACCAAATACTTCTTTTCCAATCACTACTCCGAAGATTACAGCAACCGCTAACATCCATAAAGGAATATCGATAGGTACGATAAGCGGAACCAGCATCCCTGTTACCAGATATCCTTCTTCAACTTCGTGACCTTTGATCACTGCAAAAATGAATTCAACTGCCAATCCAACACCGTACGACACCAAAACTAATGGTAGCACGGTCCAACAACCCATGATAAAGTTGTCCCACGTGAAAAAATTGGCCACTGGAGCGGCGCGTAACGTTTCATCTAACGCTGCGTAATGCTGGTACCCGGCGTTAAAGATTCCGAAAATCAAACACGGAACCAATGCCAAGATGACAATGTTCATTGTACGCTTTAAATCATCTGCCGCCTTAATATGTGTTCCACCATGCGTGGTTTCATTAGGCAAATACAAAAAGGTATGGAGGGCATTGAATGCCGGAGCCATTTTGGTTCCTTTGTATTTTTCTTTGAGCGTATGTAATTTTTGTTTCAATCCCATATACTAGGTATTTTTCATTTTTTCAAAAATGAATACTTATCCAATTTCTTTATACATTAAATCCAAACCGTTTCTAATAATTTGTTGGTGTGGTTGTTTTGAGACACAGATGAATTCGGTAAGTGAAAAATCTTCTGGCGCAACTTCATACATTCCTAAAGCTTCCATGGCATCCAAATCTTGAACCATACAGGCTTTTAATATTTGCAACGGATAGATATCCAATGGAAATACTTCTTCATAATTTCCCGTCACCACAAAAGCCCTGTGCTCACCGTTGGTGTTGGTGTCCAGTTCAAACTTCTTGTTTGGCATCAACCAAGAAAATGTGAGGGCACGAGAATTCGAGATCTTATTGAAAACCGGCCTGTTCCAACCAAAGAACTCGTAATCGTCTCCTTCTGGAATGATGGTGACTGTATTGGCATAGAATCCTAAGTGTTGTTTTGGTGAAATCTGGGTACCTGTGAGTACATCACCGCTGATCACACGAACATTTTCTTCATTCAACCCGCTGTCGTACACAAAAGTGGATACTTCAGAACCTATTCTTGTGGTATAATATTTTGGCGTTTTCACCGAAGAACCCGCCAATGCAATAATACGCTCAGCATTGAATTTACCCGTCAAGAGCAATTCACCGATGATCACTAAATCTTGGGCGGCAACGGTCCAAACCGTTTCACCTCTGTTCACTGGGGCAATCATGGCGATTTGCGTACCTACATTTCCTGCGGGGTGTGGTCCTTTTACCGTATGGACGTTCGCATTGTTCATTCCTTTTAGCGGAGAATTTCCATCAGCTCCAACTCCAATATGCACCGCTCCGTCAGTAAGTTTGCTCAGTGCGGTAACCGCTGCTTGCAATTCAGCTTCTTTTCCTTTTAGGGTGAAGTCTAAATCGGCAGCCAAAGGTGCCGTGGTATACCCTGAAATAAAAATGTCTCTTGGGGTAATGCTCGGATTGGCGATGATGTGATACGGACGCTGCATGATAAAGGGCCAGCAGCCACTTTCCAATAATCGTTTCTTAATCGAGTCGGCATCAGCAGATGCTACGTTTAACGCACCAAAGTCTTTGAAACTGTCTTGTGATTCGGCCTCAATGAGTATGCGTGTAATCACACGTTTTGCGCCTCGTTCGATCGCAGTAAGTGTACCACTCACTGGTGAAACAAACTTGATGTCTTCGTTGTCTTTGGAATAAAAAATAGTTTCTCCCGCTTGGAATTTCGCTCCTTCCTTCACCACCATTTTTGGTGTGATCATGTGGAAGTCGGCAGGTCTTATAGCGAATGTTCTAGAACGTGGAGCTTTTGAGAGCGTTTTGTCTGCTTCGCCTTTCAGATTGATAGTAAGACCTTTCTTAATCTTAATGTCTTTGGACATAGGATAGCTGTGTTAAAATTGCCATTGTTCCCGTGAACCTTTTGAGCCCAAATTCGGGTGTGCAAATTTAAGAATTTAAGTTAGCAACTCACAACATTTGACTATTATTTTTTAGTAGCACACGAGTTCAAAAGGGGATGCACAAAGAAGGCACAGAATTTGTTTATCTTTAGCCACACAAAAATTCGTTTACATGTTTAAGATCAAGCTTTCTATTGCGATAGCTCTTTTGATTTCAACCTTTTCCTTCGCCCAAGAAGCAAGGGAAGTGGTTGCCCCAGAGTATATCGGAACCATTCAGTTTAGAGGCCAACAGCAAAGTCAGATGCCCATTTTCAACCTGGGAGACCGTATGCAGATATCATTTGATGCACTGAACGGGGAAGAAGAAGATTTTTATTATAAAATCGATCACTATAATTTCGATTGGACCCCTAGCAATCTTTCCAAAAATGAATATTTAGAAGGGTTCGATGAAGTGCGTATTGAGACGTACGTAAATTCATTGAACACCCTTCAGATTTTTTCGCATTACTACCTGACCATTCCAAATCGGGAAACCCGCGCCATCACCAAGAGTGGCAATTATCTCATTACATTTTATGATGATTACGGAACGGTTATATTCTCACGGAAGTTCATCGTAATGGAAAATACGGTTGGCGTTTCAGTAGACATCAAACGTGCCCGTGACCTTCGGCGAATCCAGACCGATCAAGTGGTTCAGTTCACTATTAATTCACCTTCAGTGATTTTGATCAATCCGAAGCGAAATGTAAAAACATTGGTCATGCAAAATGGAAACTTGAAATCTGCTATTACAGATTTGGTGCCGCAATATACCATTGGCACAGAACTCATTTATCGCTATGATACTGAAGCATCTTTTCCTGGCGGAAACGAATTTCACAACTTTGACAACAAAGAAATAAGAGGAGCGAACAATACCATTCGAAGGGTCGAATTGAATGAGTTGTACGAACATTTTCTATTCTCAGACATTGACAGGAGCGATAGACCCTACACCTTTAATCCAGACATCAATGGTGATTTCGTGATTCGGAACATTGATGCCCAAAACCAGAACATTGAAGCTGAGTATGTGTATGTTCACTTCAACCTTCTCTATTACGAACCTTTGGGCGACAAGGAACTGCACCTCTACGGAAACTTCAACAATTACACCATCGATGGATCAACGTACATGCGGTATAACAAAGAAACCGACAGCTACCAGAATGCACGCCTTTTCAAACAAGGATTTTACAACTACAAATATGTTCTTGTAGATCGGGATGGCAGTATTGAGCCCGGAGCCATAAGTGGGAATTTCTGGGAAACAGAAAACGACTATACCGTGCTGGTGTACTATCGTGCTCCCGGGGAGCGCTATGATCGTGTGATTGGTATCGGACGTGGCAGCTCTACTAGAATCACCAACAATTAACATTAGAACCATACCTATTTCAACCAAAAATTCAAACCCGTACAAGAACAAGAATTATGCAGAATGAACTGGAGTTATTTAATACCCTCGCCAAAAAATTATTAAAAGCAGAAGAAGAACAACCGGTGGCCGACCCGATTCCAGCCGAAGAACTTTTTGAGACCCTAGATCTTAGACTTACTGAAAACCCTTCCGAAGATTTTGAAGAAGCGCTCGAAAACCTCGTGCTCAACACGCCACGTACTGCCACCAAATTGTTTTTCAATCAATTGTTTGGAGGCAGAAACCCTAAAGCAACCTTGGGAGATTTGTTAGCGGTCATGCTGAACAACAGCATGTACACCTACAAAGTTGCCGGGCCGCAAGTGGGTGTTGAAAAAGAGATACTGAAAAACATTTGTAAAAGCATCGGATATCCCGACCACAGTGACGGGACTTTCGCTCCTGGTGGATCAATGAGCAACTTTATGGCCATGGTCATGGCACGAGATGCCTATAATACGGATATTCGCCATACCGGTGTTCAGGACAAGTTGACGCTGTACACATCGGAAGCATCACATTATTCTATCCCGAAGAACGCTGCTTTAATGGGCGTTGGGCGGTCTCAAGTGCGATATATAGCCACCGACAACTACGGTAAAATGCGGCCTGATGCTTTGGCGGAACAAATTCAAAAAGACAAAGATTCGGGATACCATCCCTTTTTTGTGAATGCAACCGCTGGAACGACCGTGCTGGGCGCCTTTGACCCCATAGAACCCATTTCAGAAATTTGCAAAAAGTTCAAGATTTGGCTTCATGTAGACGGGGCCTACTGCGGAAGCGTCATTTGGAGCAAGACCTATCAACATTTAGTGAAAGGCCTGGCTCTTTCTGATTCGTTTAGTGTAAATGCTCACAAGATGATGGGCACACCCCTTACCTGCTCAATTATTGTGACCCAGCACAAAAAGCACTTGCACAACTCTTTCAGCAATGATGCCGCCTATTTGTATCAAACCGATGGCGACGATTATAATTTGGGTAAAACCTCGATTCAATGCGGCCGAAGAAACGATGCCCTCAAATTTTGGGCACTATGGAAGTCGGTTGGCACCATCGGTCTCGAACAAATTGTTGATCGACAGTTTGAATTGGCTGAAGTGGCGCGAAATTATGTAGATGAGCACCCAGACTATACGCTGTACAGCTTTAAAGATTCTATATCGGTTTGTTTTAATTACAGAGGAATTCCACCAC
>JAWWCH010000126.1:0-5802 GCA_033720575.1 Marinirhabdus sp. | reverse complement strand
GTGAGCTCGCGTTCTTCTTCAAAAACCTTGACGAAGGGTTCGTTATATCGTGCCGTAACGTTCCAATCGATGTTTCGCACATCGTCACCAAATTGGTATTGGCGCACTTCAGAAAAGGTCATTCCGCGTCCCTTAAACGTACTATGGTACTCGCCACCGAACACGTGGTCGCTGAGACGACGCGTCTTGATTTCGATCTTTCGTACTTTTTTTAAGAGTTCTTTGGTATCCATGGGCTGATAGGCGATTAAAAATTAGAGGTACGATGAAGCATCGTACATCAAACGGCTACAATCTAGGATGGTTAAGGTACTTCGATAACATTCACGATTTTATGTATGATATCTTCGGAAGTAATATTTTCGGCTTCGGCTTCGTAGGTAATTCCGATACGGTGACGTAGCACATCTTCAACCACGGCGCGCACATCTTCTGGAATAACGTACCCTCTTCGCCTGATAAATGCATAACATTTGGCTGCCATGGCCAAATTGATACTACCACGCGGTGAAGCTCCAAAACTGATCAGCGGACCAATATCTTTAAGTCCGTATTTCTCAGGGGTACGTGTGGCAAATATGATATCGAGAATGTATTTTTCAATCTTTTCATCCATGTACACTTCACGAACGGCAGCTTGCGCACGTTTGATCTGGTCTAAGGTAACCACGGGATTCACTTGTTCAAATCCTCCCTTTAGATTTTGACGCATGATGAGTTGCTCTTCTGAAATCTGTGGGTATTTAATTACCGTTTTCAGCATAAAACGGTCTACTTGCGCTTCAGGCAACGGGTAGGTTCCTTCTTGTTCCACTGGGTTTTGAGTTGCCATTACCAAGAATGGGCGATCTAAGACGAAGGTCTCATCGCCAATGGTGACCTGTTTCTCCTGCATGGCTTCAAGCAAAGCCGATTGTACCTTGGCCGGGGCACGGTTAATTTCGTCTGCCAATACGAAGTTGGCGAAAATGGGTCCCTTTTTGATACTGAAATCGTTCAGTTTCATGTTGTAAATAAGAGTTCCAATCACATCGGCGGGTAATAAATCTGGAGTAAACTGAATTCTGCTAAAGCTTCCGTGTACAGCTTTAGACAAGGTATTAATGGCTAGGGTTTTTGCCAAACCGGGCACCCCTTCGAGCAAAATATGACCTTGTCCCAACAAACCTATAAGCAACCGCTCAACCATGTGTTTTTGGCCCACGATTACTTTATTAATTTCAAGTGTAAGGATATCTACGAAGGCACTTTCCTTTTCAATTTTTTCATTTAATGCGCCAATGTCTGTTGAAGTTGAAGTTTCTTCCATAATGCTAGATTCTAATTACTTGTAAGCTTGTTCTCTATTAACCACGCAAATTGCCTAATTATTATGGCAAATGTTGTTAACGATAGGTTAAAAAGACGACCGAAGTGCCTGAATATTTCAATTGAAAACGAAAGGTTTTTGAAGTGATATGAGCGAGCGAGACTTGTACGTTTTAAAGCTCCATAAAAAAAGGGATGCTCTCGCATCCCGATCATCAATCAACTATTCCTTATTTCTTACTCTTCTAAATCTATCGTCCCTAAGGCTGTCACTTCACCTATTTGAATCTCAACGTCCTGAAAGGTTTCTTCCTCATCAGTATTTTCTGTTGCAATAGTTACGGTATAGGTACCCGCATCAAATCCTGTTATAAAAAATTCACCATTCGCATCGGTGGTTCCTACAATTTTATCTTCACCATTACGTGCTGTTATTTCTATCGTAGCATTTGGAGCGATGACACTTCCCATAAGCGCGCCATCTGCCTTTGCCGTGAAGTTTGCGGTTTCGTTATTTTCTGCAATGATGTTTTCTTTTTCTTCTGCCTTATTGCTGCACGCAAAAACTATTGCCATTATCACTAATAGAAATGCGCCATATTTGATAAGCGATTGTATGGTTCTCTGAACTAATAATTTTTCTCTCTCGTTCTTCATGGGTCCTATTCTTAAATTGTTATACCTCAAAAATACAAACAGATCTTCGGCGAAACGTTCTCGTTAACATTGATTAACGCAGCTTTTAACCGCGTGTTAACTATAGAAAACGTTAAATAGAAAAGGGCCCTTAAAAGGACCCTTTACAATCATTTTATAACGATGCCTTATTCAAAGACCACGGTTTCCAACGTAGTTGTTGATCCGATGACCACATCAACATCTTCTACCTCCACAATCGGAAATTCTAAAATAGGGTCTGCCTCGTAGCTCACGGTATAGATCCCTTCTGGCACACCACTGAGTACAAAATCACCGTTCACATCAGTATATGTTGAGATTTCAACAATCCCATTATTAGCGGTAACCAAGGTTTGTATTCCTAGGGGTAAAACCGACCCGGCAATAGCGCCAGTTTCAGCTTCTGTGGTAGCTCGAATAACGGGCTTCAACAGATATCCTCCATTTCCTTGCGCTACGATAGATTCTTCCACATCAAAATCTAAGATGAATTCATAGAAGATTCCAGGTTCCAATGTTTCGTTTACATTAATTTTTAATCCAGATTGTTGCGCACTCGGGGTTTGAAGGGGAATTGTCTCGCCATCCACAACAACCGAATTGTCATCGCCTAGAATAAGACGAATCTGACTAATCGATCCTGCTGGAATTTCATCATCAACCAATAACACAGAGACTCCGCCGGTTAGCTCTAATAAATTGTACACTCCAGCATTCACTTCACCAATGGCCACTTCATCTTCGTTGTCGTTATACTTGATAACTACATCTTGTACATCCACAAAAACGGCTTCATAATCGCCAGGTGCATCTACTAATTTAACAGACATTCTTGCGGTCTGTTCTTGCATTACTTGTGCATCATCATCGTCACTGCACGCCACAAAGGCTACTAGCATAAATAACGACGTCAATCCAAACATTAATTTTTTCATAACTATTTAGGGTTTATTAGGTTTGTTTTGCAATGTTAGGTATTGCCCCTACTGAATCAAAATACGTTAACAGTCATTAACGCCATATTTAACCGTCAATTAACTATTCAAAAAACTTGAGAATCGCTACATTTAGACTGAAAATACGTATTTATGAAACTAAAAAACAAGGTTGCCTTTATCACTGGCGCCACTAGCGGCATTGGCCTTGCCACCGCAAAACTCTTGGCCGAGCAAGGGGCTATCCTAATACTTTGTGGCAGACGCCAAGAACGACTAGACCAAATTGCGATCGATTTAAAAAAGAAAACCAAAGTGCGAACCCTCAATTTCGATGTGCGGGACAAACAAATGGTCTTTGAACGAATCGAAAGCCTGCCTTCACCATATTCAGAAATAGATATTTTAATAAACAATGCGGGGAATGCGCACGGTCTCGACCCTATTCAGAATGGCAGTACAGAAGATTGGGATGCCATGATAGATATTAATGTGAAAGGTCTGCTCTACGTGAGCAAGGCCATACTTCCAAAGATGATTGAAAAGAAGAGCGGCCACATTATAAATATTGGGTCTACCGCTGGCAAAGAAGTGTATCCTAACGGAAATGTGTATTGTGCGAGCAAACATGCGGTTGACGCGATAAACCAAGGAATGCGCCTAGATCTTAATGGAAAAGGTATAAAAGTAGGGGCCATTAATCCCGGTTTGGTAGCAACCGAATTCAGTGAAGTTCGATTTAAGGGCGATACCGAACGTGCTGAAAAAGTATATCAAAATTATACGCCTCTACAAGCAACCGACATAGCTGAGGCGATCCTTTTTGCGCTTACAAGACCGCCTCATGTCAATATTGCTGACCTCACGGTAATGTGCCTTGATCAGGCATCTTCAACGATTGTCAATAAAACTTAGTCGTCCCAAATGATCAACAAACGCTTATTGATTAAAAACCTGCTCGCGCATAATGACGAGAGTAGCTTCTATGACAAAAAGCGAAAAATTGATTTGGGAAGCAAAGAAGGTAAGGCCAAATTTTTAAAGCATATCTGTGCTTTGAGCAATAGCAATCCAAAGAACAATAGCTACATCGTAATTGGCGTAGAAGATGAAGGAAATGAAATTCGAGGTGTCGATTTTTTTGATGATAGCAAACTTCAAAACCTCATCAACGCCTACCTTACCAATGCTCCATTGATTTCATATGAAAATGTACTCTTTCCGCATCTGCCAGACGACAAAGTGGTGGGTTTGGTGACCATTCGGCCCACGGGAGAAATCACCTCCCTTAGAAAGAACATCTGGAAATATTGGGGTGGCTCTATTTTTTTAAGAGATGGCAGTATTTCCATGCCTAAAGATTTTGATATTGAAATCAAAGATGTGAATTCTGAGATCGTCGCGGCGATAGAAAATCAGGCGAAAAACAACATCGAACTCACCCTTGACGGCGTAATTGATTTTATAAATACCAGACACGCCGAACTTGAATCAAACTACAAAGTGTTCAAAGAATTGTTTGTGGTCTGCTGGGCGGGGAATATCAAAAATGTAAAAGGCGAAACCTATTATTCGCGCGTAGATATTGAACTCATCAATGAGCAGGTAAAATTGTTCTATTCGGCCTTAGACGAAGTAAGTATTAAATATACCAACGATTATTTCAAGATTACTGAATATGTACATTTAGGGTTGAACAACCAGTTTCGGTATTATCCGTTGGAAGAAGTGACCATTAATTTTAAGGAAAACGGGTTTTACAACATTCACACCCAACTCATATTTGAACCGCCAAAGTTCAATAAAAAAACCCTCTACCATATTTATAATTCGAATAACGCGTTGGTCGAAAAACTGCGAAAAGACATCCCGCTTTCCCCTTCCGAAGAGAAAGATGTCAAAAATTTGGCAGAAACTTATCTCATATGTTATCTAAATGACTTTTCGGAAGCGAAGGAAAAGTTGCTTGAAGCGAAGCCCTATTTAAAGGCACTAGGAGAGAAATCTTACGAGACATTTAAAGAGGCGTCAAGAATTTTACGAAAGGTAAAGTACACTTAAAGGGGGTGCTCATGTAACATTCAGCGCTACTTTTTTACTTATCTTTAGAATCCAAATTTCAAAAAACGACCACATGGGCATCTTCGACAAAATCAAAGAAAAACTAAGTCATGAATTCATTGACATCATCGAGTGGCTAGACTATACCGATGATACCATCGTTCATCGTTTTGAACGGTACCAAAACGAAATTAAGAACAACGCCAAGCTAATTGTTCGCGAAGGACAAACGGCTGTTTTCGTAAACGAAGGACAATTGGCCGATGTATTTGGTCCGGGAACCTACACCTTGAACACCCAAAATTTACCAATTCTCACGACATTGAAAGGTTGGAAATACGGTTTTGACAGCCCGTTTAAAGCCGAAGTATATTTTGTGAACACCCACCTCTTTACAGATGAAAAGTGGGGCACAAAAAACCCGATTACCTTAAATGATGACCGTTTTGGCCTGGTTGAAATTCGTGCCTTTGGAACTTACGCATTTAAAATAAGTGACGCCGGAAAGTTTGTGGTAGATATTGTGGGTACCGACAACAACTTCACCAATTTTGAAATCAATGAACACCTAAAGAGTCTTATTGCCACGCGATTTACTGACACCGTTGGAGAAGCCAATCTTCCTATTGAATTGTATGCCGCCAATACCACTGAGCTTTCAGAAACCTGTCGCGATGTAATGCAACCCGAATTTAAGAGTGTGGGTATTTCTTTGGAAAAATTCTATATCGAGAACGTATCCATGCCCGAAGATCTCAAAAAGGAAATCTTTGAATACAGCCGAATAGACAAATTAGACCTCGATAAATTAACGAAATTC
>JAWWCH010000125.1:0-5890 GCA_033720575.1 Marinirhabdus sp. | reverse complement strand
TTGAACCCAGACTTGGTGATCTGTAATATGGAAAAGAAGGTAAACATGAACTTCGAGATTACCATCGAGAAGGGTCGTGGTTACGTTCCTGCTGAAGAGAACAAAAAGGCAAATGCGCCATTGGGTACCATCTTCACAGATTCTATTTATACGCCTATCAAAAACGTGAAGTACAGTATTGAAAACTTCCGTGTAGAGCAGAAAACAGATTACGAAAAATTGGTTTTCGAAATCCAAACCGATGGTTCTATCCATCCCAAAGATGCCTTGACGGAAGCAGCAAAGACGTTGATCCACCACTTTATGTTGTTCAGCGATGAGCGCATTACCTTGGAGGCTGACGAGATTGCTCAAACTGAAACTTACGATGAGGAATCATTGCATATGCGTCAGTTGTTGAAAACCAAATTGGTAGATATGGATCTCTCGGTACGCGCTTTGAATTGCTTGAAGGCAGCAGAGGTAGATACCCTTGGAGACTTGGTGTCTTACAATAAGAATGACTTGATGAAATTCAGAAACTTCGGTAAAAAATCATTGACTGAGCTGGAAGAGCTGGTAAATGTAAAAGGACTGAATTTCGGAATGGATCTTTCAAAGTACAAATTAGATAAAGATTAATTAATCATATTTTGCTCTCCCGATAGCTATCGGGATCTGGTAGCAAGATGATAAACCAAATGTCATGAGACACGGAAAAAAAGTAAACCACTTAGGTAGAAAAACTGCCCACAGAAAGGCAATGTTGGCCAATATGGCTTGTTCTTTAATCGAACACAAAAGAATCAACACCACACTTGCAAAAGCCAAAGCGCTGAAGCAGTTCGTTGAACCAATGATTACAAAATCTAAAGAAGATACCACGCACAACCGTCGTATTGTAATGTCTAGATTGCGTCAGAAAGATGCAGTAGTTGAATTGTTTCGCGATGTAGCAGTAAAGGTTGGTGATCGTCCAGGAGGATACACCCGAATTATCAAATTAGGGAATCGTCTAGGAGATGCCGCTGATATGGCAATGATCGAATTGGTTGATTATAACGAGTTGTACAATGCAGGTAAAGCTACCAAGAAGAAATCTACACGTCGTAGCCGACGTGGAGGTGGAAGCAAAGCCGCTGCGCCAGCAACAACCAAAACTGAAGCAAAAAAGGAAGAAGAATAAATGAATCATCTTCAACAGATATAGTAAAAGGGATAAGCATTCAATGTTTATCCCTTTTTTTTGAACTATAAACAAAACGAACAGAATTGTTCAAAAGTTATAAAAACACAATTTCAGAATACGTTTCAATAACCGTATTTTTGCTAAACACTTGAAATCGATGAAGTACCAAACAAGAAAACCAGCATTAATTTTATTGGCCGACGGCACTATTTTTCATGGCAAGGCTGTGGGCGGAAAAGAAGGATCTGCCTTTGGTGAAGTATGCTTTAATACCGGAATGACTGGCTACCAAGAGATTTTTACTGACCCTTCCTATTATGGTCAGCTCATGGTAACCACAAATGCCCATATCGGAAATTATGGAACCACCAATGATGAAATGGAAAGCGATAGTGTAAAGATCGCCGGACTCATTTGTCGAAACTTTAGTTACCAATATTCCAGACCAGAAGCCGATGCCTCTTTGGAACAATTCCTTGCCGATAATAATGTGTTAGCGATAAGCGATGTGGATACCCGTGCGTTAGTGAGCTATATTCGAGATAACGGAGCCATGAACGCCGTTATTTCAACAGAAGTAGAAGATGTTGATGAGTTGAAAAAACAACTCGCCGAGGTGCCAGATATGAAAGGATTGGCCTTGGCAAGCGAAGTGTCAACCAAAGAACCATATTTTTTTGGCGATGCATCTGCTACCTATAAGATTTCTGCACTAGACATTGGAATCAAGAAAAATATCCTTCGGAATTTAGCTGAAAGAGATTGCTATGTAAAAGTGTTCCCGTATGATACATCATTTGAAGAATTGCAGAGTTTCGAGCCAGATGGATACTTTCTAAGCAATGGCCCAGGTGATCCTGAACCTCTTACACAGGTTGTGGAAACTACAAAACAAATGATTGCTAGTGACAAGCCTATGTTCGGAATTTGTCTAGGGCATCAAATATTGGCCCTCGCAAATGGTATTTCTACCTATAAAATGCACCATGGGCACCGCGGAATCAATCATCCTATCCTTAATTTGGTAACGGGAAAGGGTGAAATTACCTCCCAGAACCACGGTTTTGCCATCAACAGGGAAGAAGCTGAGGCGAATTCAGATATCGAAATCACACATCTCCATTTAAATGATCACACGGCGGCCGGAATCAAGATGAAGGAAAAGCCCGTATTTTCTGTTCAATATCACCCTGAAGCAAGTCCAGGACCGCATGATGCGCGTTATCTATTTGATGACTTCATCACACATATAAAAAATTCAAAGTAATCCCTAAGACCTGAAGCAAGAATGCCTTCGGGTCTATTTTATTTTACACCTATGAGCATAATTATTGATATACACGCGAGACAAATATTTGATTCCAGAGGAAACCCAACTGTTGAAGTTGATGTCATTACCGAACACGGCTATATGGGGCGGGCTGCCGTACCTTCAGGAGCTTCAACAGGCGAGCATGAAGCTGTGGAGTTACGCGATGGAGGTTCAGATTATATGGGTAAAGGGGTTACCAAGGCTGTTGAAAATGTCAATGGAAAAATAGCTGGCACCCTATTGGGAGTATCAGTTTTTGAACAAGCGCAAATCGATAAGATCATGCTCGACTTAGATGGAACTCCAAACAAGTCGAAATTAGGTGCTAACGCCATTTTAGGGGTTTCTTTGGCCTGCGCAAAAGCTGCAGCTGCCGAATTGGGACAACCGCTTTACCGATACGTAGGCGGTGTGAGTGCCAAGACGCTGCCGGTTCCCATGATGAATATCATTAATGGTGGCTCACATAGTGATGCGCCGATAGCCTTCCAAGAATTTATGATAATGCCAGTTAGTGCTGCCAATTTTACGGAAGCCATGAAAATGGGTTCTGAAATTTTTCATCATTTGAAAAAGGTGTTGCACGATAGAAACTTGAGCACAGCCGTGGGTGATGAAGGTGGATTTGCGCCTACACTGGACGGTACTGAAGACGCCCTTGATACGATAGCGAAAGCCACGGACGCGGCTGGATATCGTCTGGGCAGTGATATCATGATCGCGTTAGATTGTGCTGCTGCAGAGTTTTATGTAGATGGCAAATACGATTATTCTAAATTTGAAGGCGATAAAGGCAAGATTAGGACAAGTGAAGAACAAGCCAGCTATCTAGCTGAGTTATGCGATGCCTATCCGATTATTTCCATAGAAGATGGAATGGATGAAAACGATTGGGTAGGCTGGAAGTCTCTTACCGAAAAAGTGGGTGATAAAGTTCAGCTGGTGGGTGATGATCTTTTTGTAACAAATGTGGAACGCTTGTCAAAAGGGATTTCTGAACATATTGCTAATTCCATTCTCATCAAAGTAAATCAAATAGGAACGTTATCTGAAACCATTGCGGCAGTGAATATGGCCCACAATGCCGGATACACTTCAGTAATGAGTCATAGGAGTGGCGAGACCGAAGATAGTACGATTGCAGATTTGGCCGTTGCTCTCAATTGCGGGCAAATCAAAACAGGTTCGGCGTCTAGAAGTGACCGTATGGCGAAATACAATCAATTATTGCGCATAGAGGAGGAGTTGGGTGAAATCGCGTATTTTCCTGGAAAATTTGCGTTTAAGGTGTAGTTCGCTATCGCAATACCTGATATCTCTATCCAATTGTCTTATTTAAGGTTTTTTTAACCTACAAACCCCTGTATTTGTTAAAAAAATCAGCTGATATTTCGTAATTTAGCATTCCTTTTGCGTCTAACGCTTGAAAGGACAAGAAAAGAAACACAATATTCAAAATACTTAAACCCATATGTCGAAAATAGCCACATTAACAATTGACGGAAAATCATACGAGTTTCCTGTAGTTGTTGGTACAGAAAATGAAGTTGCGATAGATATCAAATCCCTCCGTGGAGCTACGGGAGGTGTAACCACCCTTGATCCGGGTTATAAAAACACCGGGTCATGCGAAAGTGCAATCACCTTTTTAAATGGTGAGGAAGGCATATTGCGGTATCGGGGTTATGCAATAGAAGAATTGGCGGACAAGGCTGATTTTTTAGAAGTGGCGTATTTACTCATTTTTGGAGAGTTACCTACCAAAACGGAATTAGAAAAATTCCATGCCGATATTAAAGCACAATCTCACGTAGATGAAGATGTAAAGAAAATTCTTGATGGATTTCCGAAATCGGCCCATCCCATGGGTGTTTTGTCTTCATTGACTTCAGCTTTGGTGGCATTTAATCCTTCTTCGGTAAATGTGAATAGTGACGAAGAAATGTACAACGCTATTGTTAGAATGTTGGCGAAGTTTCCAGTTCTAACGGCTTGGGCACATCGTAAGCGTTCTGGTTTACCATTAGATTATGGCGATGACAGTCTAGGATATGTGGAGAATTTCCACAAAATGATGTTTCACAGACCGAACCAAAATTATAGTGTAGACAAAAAAGTGGTGGATGCATTAGACAAACTGTTGATTTTACACGCAGATCACGAACAAAACTGTTCAACGTCTACCGTACGTATCGTAGGATCTTCGCACGCCGGACTTTTCGTTTCAATTTCTGCAGGTATTAATGCCTTATGGGGACCATTGCATGGCGGTGCGAACCAAGCTGTTATTGAGATGCTAGAAGCGATTAAAGAAGATGGTGGTGATACGCATAAATTTATGCAGAAGGCGAAAGATAAGAATGATCCATTCAGATTGATGGGCTTTGGTCACCGTGTGTACAAAAACTTTGATCCACGCGCTAAAATCATTAAAAAGTCAGCAGACGAAGTTTTAGGTCAGTTGGGCGTTGAAGACCCCGTGCTGGACATTGCGAAAGGCTTAGAGAAAGAAGCACTGGAAGACAGCTATTTTGTAGATAGAAAATTATATCCTAACGTAGATTTTTATTCTGGAATCATATACAGAGCCCTAGGTATACCGGTAGAAATGTTTACACCAATGTTTGCCTTGGGAAGATTGCCAGGATGGATTGCGCAATGGAGAGAAATGCGCTTGCGTAAGGAGCCTATTGGAAGACCAAGACAAGTATACATAGGCGAAAACCTGAGAGCGTTCAAATCTTTGGATAACAGATAAGCCAAATAGCAATACAACTAAAAAAGCACTTCACAGACGAAGTGCTTTTTTCATTTCTATCAGAACTGAAAAACTACAATCAGATTAGTATATTTGTGGCATGATTCAGCTCAACATTACGAATGAATTTGGCAAACTTAAAGCCGTTGTTCTAGGTACGGCAAAGAGTAATGGTCCTACGCCTCAACTGGAAGAGGCATACGACCCAAAATCTGCAGAGCATATCAAAGCGGGAACGTATCCTCTAGAGGAAGACATGATTGCCGAAATGGATGCAGTTGCGGCCGTCTTCGAAAAATACGGAGTGACCGTGTATAGGCCATCAGTAATCGATGATTACAATCAAATATTCTCACGAGATATTGCGTTTGTAATAGAGGATACCTTTTTCAAGGCTAACATACTTGAAGACCGATCTCGTGAAATCGAAGCGTTAGATCATGTAATTTCAAAAATTGACCCAGCTAAAGTCGTTGAATTTCCAGAGAACGCACACATTGAAGGGGGCGACGTAATGCCACATGGCGATTATATCTTTGTAGGAACGTATTATGGAGAAGATTATAAAAATTTTATCACTGCCCGAACCAACATGGCCGCGGTGCGCCACCTACAAAAATTGTTTCCACATAAAACCGTGAAGTCGTTTAGC
>JAWWCH010000124.1:0-5903 GCA_033720575.1 Marinirhabdus sp. | reverse complement strand
TATTTTCAACGCGGAGCGTTGTCAGGATGTCCGCAGGACAATCCTGTTTGGGTAACACGCGGAGCGTTGTCAGTAAGACCGTAGAGCAATCTTGTTTCATTACTATACGAAGCGTTTTCAAGATGTCCGCAGGACAATCCTGTTTGGGTAACACGCGGAGCGTTGTCAGTAAGACCGTAGAGCAATCTTGTTTCATTACTATACGAAGCGTTGTCAGGATGACCGTAAGACAATCCTGTTTTATTACTGCGCGGAGCGTTTTTTGTTTAGACTATTTTCAACGCGGAGCGTGATCGAGACAGTAAGCAATCCTGTTTCAGTTCACACCACAGCACAGATCATGGATCTTCAGACCGATTTGTTCAATTCTAAATCTTCCTAGAAATGAAACCCATACCCTCCGAAGAAGTTTTCAACAGAAATTTTTACGCCGTTCAGCCATAGCTTTACTATCTTTAGGGCATGAACGCTTCAGTACTAAAAAATTGTAGTCTTTTACTTCTTACGCTATTCGTGCTTCAGAGCTGCGAACAAAAAGGCGTTTCAACACAATCGAAACCGAATGATTGGGAACAAAGACAAATTGAATTACAGCCAAGTGACAGCCTAATACAAGGCAGTACATTTCTTTCCATCTATTCCCAGATTTATATTAGACGTGAACAGGAACAAACCGACCTGACCGCAACCGTTAGCTTGCATAATCCTAATTCCTCAGATACGTTGTTCATTGACAAAACTGTGTATTACAATACCAACGGTAAACCTATTCGAACCTATTTTGACCGCACTATTTTCATTCGGCCCATGGAAACCGTTCAAATCGTCATTGACGATCTAGACAATGAAGGAGGTACAGGAGCCAATTTTTTGTTTGATTGGCAGATGCGTCCGGGTACTACCGAACCACTGTTCGAAGCAGTCATGATTTCTACCTATGGCCAGCAGGGAATTTCGTTTGTAACGCAAGGAAAACGTATAAAGTAAACGTGCTATTCTGGGTATTCCACTCTCAGGTGGTAGATATTGTTGAGTTTCTTCTTTAAAACTTTCTTGATCACCTGGATCTCTTTGAATGTGATGTTCGCATTTAAAAACTGGCCTTGTTCCATTTGGGAGTCTACAATTTTTTCCACAAAAGAATCAATCTTGGAGGAAGTTGGATCCTTTAGGCTTTTACTTGCTGCCTCAACACTATCTGCCATCATCAAAATGGCCGTTTCTTTCGAAAATGGAATCGGACCAGGATACTGAAAATCTTTGGTAGTGGCTGTACCATTCAGTGCTTCTTCCTTTTTATAAAAGTAATACACAATACTGGTACCGTGATGGGTTCGTATAAAATCGATGATTCGATCCGGAATATTTTTTCTGCGGGCAAGTTCAATACCGTTTATGACATGGTCTATGATAATCTGTGCACTTTCTTTCGGGTCAAGTTCATCGTGTGTATTAAATCCGGTCAATTGATTCTCAGTAAAATGCGTCGGATTTTCCATCTTGCCAATGTCATGATACAGGGCTCCTACCCTAACTAACATAGCATTGGCACCGATTTCGTTTGCTGCGGCTTCCGCTAAATTTGCAACATTCAACGAATGGTGAAAGGTGCCGGGCGCTTTGTTGCTCAGTTCCTTCAAAAGACTTGAATTGGTGTCACTCAATTCCAACAAAGACACGTCAGACACCAAGCCGAAAACCTTTTCATATAAATATATCAATGGATGTGCAAAAAGAGTTGCCAAGCCAGCCAACACGAAATATCCAAAATTCTCGAGCTCGATGGAAAGTACATTTCCCTCTTGGATAATAAAGAAGGCGAAATAGCCAATGATGTAAACCAAGGTTATTTGTCCTACAGAAATAAACAAATTGGCTCTTCTATACAGCTCAGAAACCGTGAGGATGGTCACAATCCCAGCTATGATTTGCAAAAAAAGATACTCAAAACTATTTGGCACTACGAATCCCAAAAGCAAAAGGGTCAGTACGTGGGCGAAGAGCCCCAACCTAGGATCAAAGAATGCTTTAAGAATCAAAGGTAGGGTGCACAAGGGCACCACGTATACATACTTGGCATCAAGTTTTACTACGATCGTAGTTAAAAACACCATCAATACGATGTTGAAGAAAATAAAGGTGACTTTGGTATTGTTCTGATAAATTTCCTTGCGGTATTTCCGCAGAAATAGAATCAGCATTAGAAATACCAACGAAACTAGCATGGCGTAGCCAAAGATCAACCAAAACCGGTTGTTCTTGCTCCAGACCATAGATTGGTATTCATCACGTAACGAGCTCAAGATTTGAAAGGTATTCCCCTCCACTACTTCGCCTTTCGCGATGATTCGTCCTCCTCTTTCTACAATACCCAAATTCGGATTGATGGCATCAAGCTCAGCTTGTATAGACGATTCGGTGAGCTCTCTATCTATGGTAATGTTCGGGGTTACAGAACGCTTCAACAATATTTTCAACAAATCAGCATCCGATTTCGCACGACTTTCGTCTATAAAAGCACTAATCTGTTCTGGTAATTCATCTACATGTGTGAATTGAGAGAATGTAATTTCTTCAATAACATTCCCCTTTTTTAAATAGACCAAATCATTTTCGTCTACGGTAGAGATGTCTTGGGTCACCCCAAATCGATATACTTCTGTTAAAAATGCATTCCCTACTTCGCGAACTACCGCCTCTCCTGCGTTAAAAAGACTGTCTACGTAGGTGGTTGCCAATAAATTTTCAAAACTATCACGGCTTTCTATGACCTTATTCTGGTTGAATTCAAAAAATGGAATCGCATTTTCCCGAATCGAATTGCGCTCTTCAGTAAGTTCGCTTTCAGATTTTTTGATGGTAAAGCTAAAGGGTGCATACAAGTTTTCATACTGCCACGGTTTTCCTTTTTGGAAATTGTACTTGAACTGACCTCCCTTCGGAAGCAAATAGATGACGAGGCAAGTGGCCAGAATGAACAGAAATACCTTATAAATATCTGATTGGTTTCTAGATAAAAATGAAAAGACTTGCTTCATAGCGTATAAACGATACGTAAAGGTACTGTTTCAAGTGGATTAATCCCAAAGGTATGTTTCAATCTGATTGAAAATATGATTTAAAATACCTAATTTTGCAGACAACTTTAATACAAATTATAAGGAATAGACCTTCAGTATCACAAGGTAATTTCCATTAGAAATCTTTTCTTCAACATGAGCAAAAAAGTAGTTATCGTTTCCGCAGTTCGTACACCTATAGGAAGTTTTATGGGGAGTCTTTCATCAATGTCGGCCACCCAACTGGGTAGCATTGCCATCAAAGGTGCCTTAGAAAAGATTAATCTCGATCCATCAAAAGTGCAGGAAGTATATATGGGGAACGTGGTACAAGCGGGTGTAGGACAAGCTCCGGCAAGACAAGCTGCCCTAGGTGCGGGAATTCCAGATAGTGTACCCTGTACCACCGTGAACAAGGTTTGTGCTTCCGGAATGAAAGCGGTTATGAACGCCGCTCAGGCCATCGCTTTGGGTGATGCTGATGTGGTGATAGCCGGTGGAATGGAAAGCATGAGCAACATACCACATTATGTACACATGCGAAACGGTACGAAATTCGGACCTGCAACCCTTATAGATGGCATGCAAAAAGATGGTTTGGTAGATGCTTATGATCAAAATGCGATGGGTGTTTGTGCGGATGCTTGTGCTACCGAATATGAATTCTCTCGTGAAGATCAAGATCAATTTGCTGTTCAATCGTACGAGCGTTCTGCCAAAGCATGGAGCGAAGGTAAATTTAATGACGAAGTTGTTCCTGTTTCTGTGCCGCAGCGACGAGGCGAACCTATCGTAGTTTCCGAAGATGAAGAATTCAAAAACGTGAAGATGGACAAAATTCCATCGCTCCGACCAGCTTTTACCAAAGACGGAACCGTAACCGCGGCAAACGCTTCGACCATTAACGATGGCGCAGGTGCCATGATTCTGATGAGCGAAGAAAAAGCGAACGAACTTGGCCTAACACCACTAGCAACAATAAAAGGCTATGCAGATGCTGCTCAAGAGCCAAAGTGGTTTACTACTGCTCCAGCAAAAGCGCTACCCAAAGCACTGGCCAAAGCTGGTGTTTCACAAGATGAAATTGACTATTTTGAGTTTAATGAAGCGTTTTCTGTAGTCGGATTGGCCAACATGAAAATTTTGGGCTTGAATGACAGCAACGTAAATGTGAATGGTGGTGCTGTTTCTCTAGGTCACCCGCTAGGTTGTAGTGGTGTACGCATTTTAATCACTTTAGTAAACGTTCTAAAACAAAATAGTGCGAAACTAGGAGCAGCCGCAATCTGTAACGGTGGTGGTGGTGCTAGCGCCATGGTAATTGAGCGAAACTAGAGCTTTTGCTTTTTGCTCCTAACGGAATTTACACTGCCTAAATGAAATACGGTCTTTGCACATTATCTATTGTCCCTATCCGGCTAGAACCTTCAGATGCTAGTGAGATGGTCACTCAGGCACTGTACGGAGATTTATTCAAAATCTTGGAGCAACGTAAAAAATGGAGTCGAATTCGCTTACACTTTGATGGTTACGAAGGTTGGATAGACCACAAACAACTTCTCGAAATTTCAGAAGAACACTATACTAGCTTAACACAAAGTACGCCTAGGTATAACGCTGACTTGGTAGGAATGATCACAACCCAATCACAGCAAATTATTTCAGTACCACTGGGCGCAGCCATCGGAAACGCATCGTTTTTGGAACACACTTTTGAAGGGAATTCTGTTTCAGATCAACATTCGAAGCAACAGATTGTGTCAACGGCATTGCATTATTTAAACGCACCCTACCTTTGGGGGGGAAAGACCCCTTTTGGTATTGATTGCAGCGGATTTAGCCAAATGTGTTATCGAATCAATGGTCATCAGCTGCTTCGGGATGCAAGCCAACAGGCCACCCAAGGAGAACCCCTTAGTTTTATCGAGGAAAGTGAACCCGGTGATTTAGCATTTTTTGATAATGCTGAAGGAAATATCATCCACGTCGGAATTATCATGGACGATAACTACATCATCCATGCCCACGGCCAAGTGCGAATAGACCGTTTAGACCACACGGGTATTTTCAATTACGACCGTAGACAGCATACCCATAAACTAAGGGTAATCAAACGGATCATAGCATAAAAAAAGCCGCTCTAGATGAGCGGCTTTTTTTAAATGGAACGGGTCAAAATTATTGTCCGCCCTCCATTTGAGCTAATTTAGCTTTCATCTCTTTTGACTTGGCGTCCATTCCTACCTGATCGTAAATGTTCATTAGCGTTCGAACCAATTCAACATTGTCTTTACGCAACTTCATGGCAGACTCCAAATATGGAATAACATCCATATACAGCTGCTTCCGCTTCTCTTTTAATACATCATATCGTGCGTTATCGGCTTTTGACATTCCCAATCCGTTCATCTCTTCAACGATAGCGGTTTCTTGACCGAGCATGGTTGCCGAAATATTGATCATGGCCGCAGCGTAATTAGGATCGTATTTTAAGGCTTTCTTGTAATATTCAATGGCCTTTTCAGTTTGTCCGTTTTTAGCACTTCCTACACCCAAATTGTAATATAATTCAGGGTTTTCTGGATCTGATGCGATAATCTTTTCCATTAACTTGCTGTATGCTTCCATATCGCCCATTTGATATACCATGTCTGCTTCTGCACGCATAAGACTTACATCATCGGGATTTTCAGCACGCGCTTCCTTCATTACTTTCATGGCCTTATCGTTTTGACCTTTACTCGTATAAATGATAGCCACACCACGTAAAATATCACCTTTTACCGAAGTAGCCATTCGCTCGTCCGGGTTGGTATACTTTCCTGTCAACATATTGGTGGTACG
>JAWWCH010000123.1:0-5910 GCA_033720575.1 Marinirhabdus sp. | reverse complement strand
CTTCCGTAATTCAGAGTGTCCTGATGCCCAGGTTCAAAATGTTTCATAAAAGGAATATTCGCTTTATCTCCAAAAGTGGCATCAGCAGAATTAAAACCAATCGTGCGTAATTTCATCTGTTCTTGAATGGCATCTTTAACTAAAAAAATTCCATTTCCGTAGCCAGCAAGCAACCATTTATAAGCACTTGCGCCCAAAACATCAATTGGACTTTCCTCAAAAGCGAAAGGCTCCGTTCCCAAATACTGGGTGCCATCAGCCACTAGCGTGAGTTCAGGGTGGTAGGCTTTCAATTGCTTCAAAAAGTTCATGTCTATTTTGATTCCATTCAGATACTGAACCAAACTAAAGGCGAAGATATCAGGCTTGTGCATGGTTACAGCTTGTTCAATATTTTGTTCAAGATCGGCATCTATTTGGGCATAGCATATTTCGAAGTTTCGCTGTTCAAACGCCCAGTTGATACTCGGATAGTCTCTTTCTAACAGCAGTACTTTTTTTCCGGGAGCAACACCTTCTAAGAAGGTGTTCAGCCCAAAAGAAAAGTTCGGTATCAACGCCAGCTGCAACGGACTGGCACCAAAGAAGGTAGCCACGCAATTGCGTACCTCATCCAAGAATTGTTTATGATGCTCCCTGAATTTACTCCCTTGCGTAACAAACTCCATATCATGCTGAGCACGCCATTTGGCCAAATCAGCAGATAGCAATCCTGAAGAAGCAGTGTTCAGGTAGGTATAGTTCTTCGTGGCAGGAAACTGGTTTTGTAATTCTTCCATGTTTGATGTGTTAAAACGGCGAAAATTGGGTATTTTTACTTGAGACTAAAGGTAACCAACTATGTTTTCAAAAACCAAAAAATCGGAAAGATTAGACGCCGAGCAACGAGAGCAATACGAATATGCCAGAAGACGTATCAAGCAAAAGAAAGGTTTGATGCAACATTTTATTGTATTTCTTGTAGGATCGATCCTGTTGATAATCATCAACCCTGTTCTAGGCTATGGAAATGACATCCTCTTTAACAATTGGTTTGTATGGGTGATTCTGATTTGGGCCTTTATTTTTTTAATCCACTTGTTTAATGTTTTTATTATGAATACGTTCATGGGAAAGGAATGGGAAGATAAGCAACTGGAAAAACTGAAAGCCCAACAGGAAAAGCGCATTGCTGAACTCAAAAAACAGGCCGTCAAAGAAGTCACGGTTTCTGAAGTTACGTCCGCTAGAGAAACCGAGGCTCTTAAATCCAGTGGCCCTGCTCCCGCCATAAAAAAAAACAACCCGAACGAACTTCCACCCGAACAAACATGATCACACTTATTGCCGCCGCTGGCGAGAACAACGAATTAGGCAAAGACAACGATTTGGTATGGCATCTCCCCGATGATTTCAAGCGATTTAAACAATTAACCACGGGGCATTTCATCATCATGGGACGAAAGACTTTTGAATCATTTCCGAAGCCATTGCCCAACCGAACCCATGTAGTGATTACCAGGAACAAAGACTACCGCAACGAAGGAGCGGTGGTAACACATTCGCTTGACGAGGCCTTGATCAAAGCCGCTTCAGACCCACAGCCCTTTGTGATAGGTGGCGGTGAAATTTACGCGATGGCACTAGAGGTGGCCGATAAAATTGAACTTACCCGAGTGCATGGAACGTTTAATGCAGACACGTATTTTCCGACGATTGACAAAAATCAGTGGGAATTGGTAGCAGAAGAATTTCATGAAAAAGATGAGCGCCACGCGTATGCCTTCACCTACGAAACTTGGATGCGCAAATAGACCATGCAGGAGGTTCTTCGCCATATCACGGAAGCCCATGGGTATGAACTCCGCACCTATGAGCCCCTCGCTGGCGGCGATATTAACCAAGTTTTCTTATTGAAATGTAACAATGGCGAATTGATCGCGAAACTCAATACACAAGGTCGCTTCCCACAAATGTTCGAAAAAGAAGCAAAGGGCTTGGAGGTGTTGCGTGCTACCAAATCATTTACCATCCCTCGGGTTTTGGCAACGGACAACTCTGATGAACACGCCTATCTTTTGTTAGAATATTTGCCTCCCGCCACACACAGCGCAACGTCTTGGTTCGCATTCGCGGAAGATTTGGCAATAATGCATCAGACCTCAACGCCTACTTATGGTTTGGACCACGATAACTATATTGGAAGTTTGCCTCAACATAATGCAAGCTCCAAGTCGGCTTCAGAATTTTACATCCAACAGCGCTTGATACCACAATTTACATTGGCCGAAACCAATGGATTTTCTTTTGATGGTTTAGAGGGTTTTTATCAAAGGGTTGAACAAGAACTGCCCAATGGGAAGCCATCGCTAATTCATGGCGACTTATGGAATGGGAACTACATGGTTACAGCCAATAACACGCCAGTGCTCATAGACCCGGCGGTCTCTTTTTCCATTCGTGAAATGGACATCGCCATGATGCAACTGTTCGGTGGGTTTCCAGCGCACGCTATTCAGGCATACCACGAAAACTACCCTATGGAAGCGCAATGGGAAGAACGGATTCCGTTATTCCAACTTTATTACATACTGGTACATTTAAATCTCTTCGGAAGCTCGTACCTATCTCCGGTAAACCAAATTTTGCGAAGGTTCCGTTAACAAAACTTTGGAAAGACTTTGGCATTCTGTTGTGCCCCATCCCCAGTGTTACTATTTATCTTTAAATAAAACAATAAGTTATGAGTAAAGAGAATTTATATAGTAAAGAAGCCATTGAAAAAATTAAGGAAATCGCAACCGATGTAGATTTTTGCATGATGGCCACCAACCTTTCAAACCAACCAATAGATGCCATCCCGATGTCTACCAAAAAAGTGGATGATGCGGGCGCCATTTGGTTTTTGAGCAATAAGAACAGTGAGCACAATGCCAATATCGTAAAAGATGAAAACACACAATTATTTTATGGCGGAACAGACTCCATGAAGTTTTTGAGCGTTTATGGCATTTCAGAGATTGTCTACGATCGTGCTGTGATCAAAGAATTATACAGTAGCACAGATAATATCTGGTTCGAAGGCGAAGATGATCCGAATATTACCGCAATTAAGTTTTCACCATCGCAGGCCGCTTATTGGAGCAACGAAGACAACAAATTGGTGTCGCTCTTTAAGTTTGCAAAAGGAGCTATCACTGGTGAAAAACAAGATATTGGAACATCAGGCACATTGAATGTATAGACCGCAATTTCCCTTTCATTTTATTGAAGGGGATTTTTAGTTTATTTTTACCGATGAAATGTAAACCAACCAAAAGAAAACTACATGAAAGCATATATTTTTCCAGGACAGGGAGCACAGTTTACCGGTATGGGCAAAGATCTATACGAATCGTCACCCAAGGCCAAAGAATTATTCCAGCAGGCCAATGATGTATTGGGTTTCGACATTACCAAGATAATGTTTGAAGGATCTGCGGAAGCCCTTAAAGAAACCAAAGTAACCCAACCCGCCATTTTTCTGCATTCTACAATTTTGGCCAAGGTGATGGGCGAAGCATTTCAACCCGATATGGTTGCTGGGCACTCTTTGGGTGAAATTTCGGCATTAGTAGCCAATCGAACCTTAGCGTTTAGCGACGGACTCAAACTAGTTTCCAAGCGAGCCCAAGCCATGCAAAAAGCATGTGAATTAACACCTTCCACAATGGCAGCCGTTCTAGGTCTTGAAGACCATCTGGTAGAAGCTATTTGCGCAGATACACCAGGCACTGTTGTGGCTGCCAATTATAACTGCCCAGGTCAGTTGGTTATTTCTGGAGATATTTCAGCAGTAAATTTAGCGTGTGAAAAGTTAACTGAGGCCGGGGCCAAGCGTGCTTTACTCTTACCGGTTGGCGGTGCATTTCATAGTCCGTTGATGGAGCCGGCTCGCGAAGAGTTGGCAGCAGCCATTGAAAATACCGTCTTTACCGAGCCTGCTTGTCCGATATACCAAAACGTATCCACCTTTGCGGTGACTGACCCTGAAGAAATTCAAAAAAATCTGATGTTTCAACTTACGGCTCCCGTGAAATGGACGCAAAGCATTCAGAACATGATTAAGGATGGTGGCACCGAATTTATAGAAGTGGGACCTGGAAATGTATTGCAAGGTCTCATGCGGAAAATTGATAGAAGTGTATCTACTGGGAAAGCTGAACTGTAATGAATAAAAAAATCCCGATAGTGAACTATCGGGATTTTGTATCATTTTGTGTGATGTTTTAAGCACTTATTCTACAATCATCACAGTCTTTCATTTTTCCATAATACGTTTCTCTGTATTTATGAATGGTCTTCACTGGAATGGAGAATAACGTTTTTTGAATGTAAACCACCTTCGTGGTTAAAATTCCCATTTGTTGCGAAAATCGCTTTTCATTCTTGGTCTTTCTTCTGACCGATACTAGTTGCATTGCTTTAGATTTAAATGTTTTCATGAACCCACAAAGAAACCAAGCTGAAGGCGCAATTCCAAATCTGAGCCGTTAAACCTTTACTAAAGTTTGAATATTTAGTTCATTTTCAATGAATTATACAAGTTTTAGTCTTATTGCTTATAAATTTCCCCTTCTTTCATCACGAACACAACGTCTTCCATTGTACTGATATTTTTGATAGGGTCATCATTTACCGCAACTATATCTGCTATAAATCCGGGTTTTAATTGCCCTAACTCCTTTTCCATATCAAGTAATTTGGCGTTGGTAATGGTTGCTGATTGCAACGAAAACATGGGTGACCATCCCGATTCTACCATGTATCTGAACTCTTTACCGTTTTCTCCATGCGGAAAAACACCTGCATCGGTTCCAAATGCGATGTTCACACCTTCCTTACTCACCATGGCAAAGGTTTCTTTGAGTTGTGCGTCAATCTTTTCAATCTTCGGAATGATAATTTCTGGATAATATCCAGGGATCTTCGCTTTTTCTGCAACATAGCGTCCTGCCGAAAGCGTGGGCACCAAGTAGGTTCCGTACTGTTTCATGAGCTGTGCCGTTTCACGATCCATAAGAGAACCGTGTTCTATCGTTAGCACCCCGGCTTTAATGGCACGTTGCATGCCTTCGATGCCATGGGCGTGCGCGGCAACCGACATGCCATATTCTTTTGCGGTTTTGATGATTTCATCGAGCTCCTCTTGCGTAAATTGCGGATTTTGGCCATTCTTACTCACACTCAAAACGCCGCCGGTAGCCGTAATCTTAATACAATCTGCACCATTTTTATAGCGCTGCCGTACGGCTTTTCGTGCATCAGCAGGACTGTTTATCACACCTTCAGCAGGTCCTGGATCTCCCATGAGTTCTCTTTTTCTACCGTTGGTGGGGTCTGCATGTCCGCCCGTTGTTGCGATGGCTTTTTCAGCAGTGAAAATTCGCGGACCGGGTACGTTACCCTTGGCAATAGCGTTCCTTAATGAAACATTAACGCCAGTTCCTCCCAAATCGCGAACCGTAGTAAAACCAGCCATAAGCGTTCGTTCGGCGTATGCTGCCGCATTGTACGCCAGGTCTGCCTCATTTAGAGTAAACGGCTTCAAATAGCTGTCTGGACTTGTCTCAGATTCGATATGCACATGCATATCTATAAGTCCAGGCAGTACCGTTTTATTCCGAAGATCAATTGTAATATCATCAACCTTTCGAGAAGCGACAAAACCATCTTCCACACTTTTGATCATGCTACCTGAAACGATTATGGTTTTTTCAGTAAGCATCACACCATTTTCGGTATCAAGGATCTTTCCACAGTGTAAATAGGTGTCTTGGGCTAGGCAAATATGGGTGATAAATAATAGGAGAACAAGTAAACGCATGGTCGTGTTTTTTACGAATGTACTAAATTATGAGATGCTGGCTACTATCTCTTCCTTCAGGAACT
>JAWWCH010000122.1:0-5922 GCA_033720575.1 Marinirhabdus sp. | reverse complement strand
AGGAGATAACGAGCTAGCATCTCCAAGTATTTTCTTCAATAAAAATCTTGAAGATGAAATAAGCAATGGAATGTCTAACGATGAGGTAAAGCCTATCATTAGTAGAAAAGTAGACGAGTCTATTGCTTCTGCTTTTGAAGTACTTCGGAAGCGTATCGATAAATTTGGGGTAACCCAGCCTAACTTACAACGTTTAGGAAACTCTGGACGTATCTTGGTTGAATTACCAGGTGCGAAAGATATTGAGCGTACCAAAGACTTATTGCAAAGTACTGCGCAACTTGAATTCTGGGAAGCTTATAAAGCTGAGACGTTCCAGTCGTTCTTGTTTGAGGCAGATGCAAAGATAAAAAGTATGATTTCTCCAGAAGCGGAAGATGACGTAGCTGAAGAAGCCGCTGAGGAAGTTGAGGCCGAAGTAGCAGAAGAGGTTGCAGAATTGGCACAAGATTCTACAGCTTTTGCTGAAGAGCAGGTTGATGAAGCTGAAGAAGACGACATTCAGGACCTTTTGGGAGAAGACGATGGTGACGAAGAAGTAACCGATCCAGCTGTGAGCAATCCATTGCTTTCCAAAATTAACTTTGGAACACCAGGTTCACCGGTAATTGCTTCGGTTCAGTCGAAAGATCAAGAAACCGTTCAAGAATATTTGAGTAACCCTCAAGTGCGTCAACTGTTACCGGCAGAATTGCGTTATACTAAGTTTGTATGGGGCTTGCCAACCGACCGAGAAGTGACAATTGATGGTGAAGTTCAAACGGTAGAGTTTGCAGACCTATACGCATTGGTTGGAAACCGTGAAAATGAAGCGCCATTGAGTGGAGGTGTAGTGACTGACGCAGCACAAACATACGACCAAGTGGGTCGTGTTGCAGTAAGCATGCAAATGAACGGTACAGGTGCCAAAATCTGGGAAGAAATGACTGGTAAGGCATTTAAAGACGGAAGCCAAATTGCGATTGTACTGGATGATGTGGTATATTCTGCACCGGGTGTAACTTCGGGACCCATTGCTGGTGGCCGAAGTGAAATCACAGGTGATTTTACCATTAACGAAGGGCAAGATTTAGCGAACGTTTTGCGTGCTGGTAAATTACCAGCTTCAGCAGATATCATCCAAGCTGAGGTTGTGGGGCCAACGTTGGGTCAAGAAGCCATTGACAGCGGTATGCTTTCATTTGGTATTGCACTTTTCTTAGTATTGATCTGGATGATTTTTTACTACGGAAAAGCAGGGGCTTTTGCCGATGTTGCCTTGGTGGTGAACATCTTGTTCATCTTTGGTGTATTGGCAGGTATTGGTGCAGTGTTAACGCTTCCTGGTATTGCAGGTATTGTATTAACCATCGGTATTTCGGTGGATGCCAACGTACTGATCTTTGAACGAATTCGAGAGGAACTCGCCAAAGGTAAAGCACAGCGGGATGCTATCAAAGATGGATTTAGCAATGCGCTTTCTTCGATCTTAGATGCGAACATCACTACGGGACTTACTGGTTTGATATTATTGGTATTTGGTACAGGACCTATCCAAGGTTTTGCAACTACCTTATTGATCGGTATTCTTACCTCCTTATTTACCGCAATCTTCATTACAAGATTGTTTGTGGATAGCTATACCAAAAATGGCAAGTCGCTTACCTGTTCTACGCCGATGACCAAGAATTTATTCAAAAATGTGAATGTGAATTTCTTGGCCAAACGTAAAATTGCCTATATCATCTCTGGAATTTTACTGGCGATCAGCTTAGGGTCATTATTTACCAATGGCTTAAACCAGGGTGTTGACTTTGTGGGTGGACGTACATATACGGTTCGTTTCGACAAAGATGTTGATGCAACAGCAGTTGAGAATGATCTGGTAGCTACTTTTGAAAGTGCAGAGGCCAAAACCTATGGTTCAGATAACCAATTGAAAATTACCACGAAATACAAGGTAGATGAAACCGGATCTGAAGTGGATAATGAAGTGGAGCGCATGTTGTTTACCGCATTGCAGCCTAATCTTCCTTCGGGAATGACCTTGGAAGAGTTTAAGGCAGATGATGAGAATAAGGTCGCCGGACGTATGGAATACTACAAAGTGAGTCCGACGATTGCCGACGATATCAAAACCTCATCGTTCTGGGCCGTTTTAGGATCGCTTGTTGTGGTATTCTTATATATCTTGCTGCGTTTTAGAAGATGGCAGTTTAGTTTGGGAGCCGTTGCCGCGGTATTCCATGATGTGTTGATTGTACTGGGTATTTTCTCACTTACCTACAAAGTGATGCCATTCAACATGGAAATTGATCAGAGTTTCATTGCAGCAATTCTAACCGTTATTGGGTATTCCCTGAATGATACGGTGGTTGTGTTTGACCGAATCCGTGAATTCTTTAACGAACACGCAGGTTGGAAAATGAACCGAATCATTAACAGTGCCTTGAACAGTACCTTGAGCCGTACGTTGAACACCTCTATTACGACCTTGATCGTTCTATTGTGTATTTTCTTGATTGGTGCCGAATCTATCCGCGGATTGATCTTCGCCTTGATGGTAGGTGTGGTTGTTGGTACGTACTCGTCGTTGTTTATTGCAACTCCAGTATTTTATGATACCGTGAAGAAAAGAGGTATCGATCTTACCGATAAAAAAGAAGAGGAAGAAGAAGTTGCGGCTTAACGCCTTCGGAAATTCGATAAACTGAAAAGCCCGCTCTATTGAGCGGGCTTTTTAATTTTATGAAACTAAATAAGGGGCTGAATCAATCGGAATCTCTTTGCCATTCCAAGATATCGCCAGGTTCTAAGTTCCATGTATCAGTTAGCCCGGCGTTCACCTCAAGCACATATTTGGCAGGCGCTTCAGATGGGAGGGAAGTCTGGTCTAACGGTTTTGCATTCTTCTGAATACTCACGACCTCATTGTTGGAGTTCAAATAAATAATATCCAGACCAAATTCCGTGTTTTTCATATAAAATGAACGTCGTATCTCATTCGGAAAAATGAACAGCATTCCCCGATTGTCCTTCATGCTCTTTCTGTACATGAGACCTGTTTGCGTTTCGTATTCGCCTTCTGCAACCTCTAATTCCAGCGTTGCCAAGATGCTATCAGTTTTAGCTTTTTTAAGCTGTCCTTCACCTTCTTTAGTGAAGGTTACTTCCTTGGTAAGTACCTGAGTGTCTTTCGGAGTTTCTTTACAACCTTCCGCAGTTACTATTGCGGCTAAGATGGCCGCTCCATATATTATTCTTTTCATGCTTCTTCGTATACTGATTTTTTAGATCGCCATAAAATGTAGAATCCGGCTAAGATAAACGGAATACTGAGTAGCTGTCCTGTATTCAATAGCCAAGTTTCTCGCTCTCCAACTTGTGCTTCCTTGAAAAATTCAACCACAAAGCGCGTCATAAAGAGAAGGATTAGAAACCAACCAAAGATATAGCCAACATGCTTCTTATAGGGGGTTTTCCAATAGATATACCAACACACCAGAAATGTGATTACATAGCCTAATGCTTCATAAAGTTGGGTAGGATGGCGTAGCGGGACCGTTGCTAATAGTTCTGCAAATTGGGGATTGTTCGCAATGGCATTGTATGCATCATCTGGATTGTTCAGTCCTGTTGCTTTCATCGCCTGTTGTGGATAGATGTCGTGACGCAGCATCTTGATACCAAACGGATGACTGCCCGATGCTTTTCCAACGATTTCAGAATTCATGAAATTTCCAAGTCGTACAAAGGCACCGCCAATGGCAACTGTAATAACCACGCGATCAAAAATCCATAGGGTAGGTTTCTTTAAAATTCGTTTATTGTATAAAATCAATGCCAGCACGATTCCAATGGCTGCACCGTGACTTGCGAGTCCGCGAAAGCCTGTAAACTCGAATTCGGGTACGGTTTTAAAGGGTAAAATCACCGAGAGTGGGTCTTCCCAGAGTAGTTCGGTTTCATAGAACACCACATGTCCCAAACGCGCACCAATGAGAATAGCCAATACCATGTAGATAAATAGGCTGTCAAGCTTTTCCATGGAAACGCCGTCTTTGGTGTAGAATTTTTTCATTATGTACCACCCAATGATAAAGGCAATGACATACGACAAACTGTAATACCGTATCATAAAAAAACCGAGGTCAATTCCTTCACTCGGATTCCAGACAGTGCTTAAAAAATGTACCATAGAAATGTTTGATGAGCTGTAAAGATAGAAAAATCTACTTCGGATTAAGAACGAGGGTTTTTATTTTTCTTCAGAAACAGGTGGAACAGGATCATAGCCAGAACCCCCCCAAGGATGACAACTCGCTATGCGCTTAATCGTGAGCCAGCCACCTTTGAAAACCCCATGTTTTTGTAAGGCTTCTACGCCATAATGGGAACACGTTGGTTGATATCTGCATGTGGAAGGAAAAATAGGGGAGATGGCGCGTTGATACACCCGGATCAAAAAAATGAAAGGATATGTGACTATCTTTTGTAGCACGTCGAAATGGGTAAGTAATGCTATTAATTCAGCGAATAGGTAGTACCGTCTTTGCCGTCTTTCAATTGAATGCCCACCGCTTGCAATTGGTCTCGAATGGTGTCACTCGTCTCAAAATCTTTGTTGGCTCTTGCCTGATTTCGTAGAGATATGAGCAGTTCAACCGCACTCGATAGCTTGTCGGCTCCTGCCGAACCTTCCACTTGGGTGTCTTCAAGGCCCAATACGTCAAATAAAAATGCATGCATCGTGTTCTTTAACTCTGAAAGAGCTTCAGAAGTAATACTTGCATTTCCATCTTTAATGGCATTGATATGTTTCGCAGCTTCAAATAATTGAGCGATGAGTATCGGACTGTTAAAATCGTCGTTCATGGCATCATAGCAGCTTTGTTTCCAAGCTGTTACGTCAAAGCTAGTAGATGCACCCGTCGGTAAGTTTTCCAAATTATGATAGGCGTCCATCAATCGGTTAAATCCTTTTTCGGAAGCCTCCAATGCATCATTCGAAAAGTCTAAGATGCTTCTGTAATGTGCCTGATACATAAAGAACTTTGATACCGTTGGGGAAAAGGCCTTGCTTAAAATATCGTTATTTCCTGAGAACAATTCGTTGGGCAAGATACTGTTGCCTGTCGATTTCGACATTTTCTTGCCATTCAAGGTTAGCATATTGGTATGCATCCAATAGTTCACCGGACTCTTGTGATTGCTTGCTTCAGCTTGGGCAATTTCACATTCATGATGTGGAAATTTAAGGTCCATCCCACCGCCGTGTATATCAAAAGTTTCACCTAAATATTTCGTGCTCATGGCAGTACATTCAAGATGCCAGCCTGGGAATCCATCACTCCAGGGCGATGGCCAACGCATGATATGTTGTGGCTCGGCTTTTTTCCATAAGGCGAAATCTTGCGGATTTTTCTTTTCGCTCTGCGCCGCCAATTCACGTGTATTGGTGATCATATCTTCCAATTGTCGGCCACTCAATTTACCGTACTCATGATCATCATTGAACTTCATCACATCGAAATAAACCGATCCGTTTTTTTCATAAGCATATCCTTCGTCAATGATTTTCTGTACAATGGCAATTTGCTCCATGATATGGCCTGTAGCTGTTGGCTCTATACTGGGTGGCAAAGCATTGAATTTGGCCATGGTATCGTGAAAATCGACAGTATATTTTTGAACCACTTCCATGGGCTCCAATTGTTCAATTCTAGCTTTTTTCAGAATGGGATCATCGCCACTTTCACCATCATTTTCCAAATGACCTGCATCGGTGATATTTCTCACATATCGAACCTTGTATCCCAAATGCTTCAAATAACGAAATACCAAATCGAAACTCAAAAACGTACGGCAGTTGCCCATGTGCACATTGCTATAGACGGTAGGTCCACATACATACATCCCCACAGCACCTTCATGAATTGGGGT
>JAWWCH010000121.1:0-5949 GCA_033720575.1 Marinirhabdus sp. | reverse complement strand
TGAAAACATAAACCGTCAAATTATGAAAAAAACAATATGCATTATAGCGGGTATTGCGCTTTTAGGACTTACCAGCTGTAAAAACGAAAACGATAAAAAAGAAGCCGATGACCAAGAGGTCACCGAAGTAAAAACTGAGAAAATCACAAAGACTGATGCTTCAAGTGATAAAAACATGGTTCGTTTTAGACTGTTACCCAAAAGTAATAGTGGTGCCACAGGAAGAGTATCCTTTAAGGAAAAAGACGGTATGGTGACTTTCGAGGCCGTGATCAACGGATTAGAACCCGGCATGCACGCCATACATATACACGAAAATGCAGATTGTTCGGCCGAGGATGGAACTTCTGCAGGGGGACATTGGAATCCAACTTTTGAGGACCACGGAAAGTGGGGAGATACAGCGGGATACCATAAAGGCGATATAGGGAACTTTGAAGCCAATGATCAGGGCCAAGGAACTATAACAATGACAACCGATCAATGGTGCATTGGCTGTGGTGATGAGAAAAAAGATATTTTAGGGAAATCGATTATTGTGCATCAAGGTGCTGATGATTTTACATCTCAGCCTTCTGGGGCAGCAGGTGCCCGTGTAAGCTGTGGAGGAATTATCAAGTAAGTATAAACCCAAACAAATGCAAAGAGCCTCTAGTATACTAGGGGCTCTTTTTGTAGGTCACTGTTTCTTTTTAGGGACACAGCAGGTTTACTTTATGTTTCAGCAACCATACAGTAACTTATACTATTCAAAAACAATACCAAAAAAACCCCGACATCAACAGTGCCGGGGTTTTACATCGTATTTAATTTCGATTATTGCTTCACTACCCGCTTTACAATGCTCGCATTAGCGGTATTAATTCGTACAAAATACAAGCCAGTAGCCATTTGCGCTAAAGAAATAGCTGTGGTATTGGTTGAATTGTTCATGGAAACGGTGGTAATGGTTCTCCCGTTCACATCTGTTATTTGTACAGAAGTAATGTCGTAGAGCGTCCTATTCTGAATGGATATCATCCCAGAGGTAGGGTTCGGGAACACTATAATACCCGCTTCCAATGCATTTTCTTCCACCCCTAGAACTTCTTGAACAATAAGATTAAAGATACAAGAATCACTATTCGTTGCTGCATCAGTAGCTGTAATGGTAATTTCAGTTGTACCCGCTCCTACTTGAGTTCCCGCAGCTGGTGATTGTGAAATGGTGGGTGTTGCACTGCAGTTATCGGTTGCGGAAGCAAGTCCGGTATAGTCTGGAACCGTAAACTGTTCGCCTTGATTAATGATAACAGTTTCATCGGCAGGGCAGATTACTTCAGGCGCTACAGCATCTACTGTTACATCAGCAGGTGTGCGATCTGCTAAACACCCTGTAAATCCTAAACCGATTTCACCAAACACCCCGTAATTTGCTTCGGTACATGTGTTGGCCCAATCTGCATTGGAATCGGTATCACCAAATCGCTTAAACGAATCGCCACAGGTTACCGTCAAATTGGCCCCTGCTCCTGTCCAATCTAAGTCGGCTGCAGTAATATTAAACCCGTTGATATTTACATTCAAGTTTGCGATCTCTGCTGCCGAGAAGTTCCAGAATACAGAATCAACTACATTTCCTACGTCGTCAACAATGATGATCCAACCGGTACCTGGGGTACCCCACCAAATGTTCTCGCCCCAATAATCTGGGGCACCTTGTTCGTCACTAAAGGTAACCACAGCGTCTTGACCAATCATTCCGAGTGACTGTTGCACCACATTGACCGTATTGATATTTGTATAGGGTTGATCACTCAAAGCCACCGTATAGCCACTATAGTCTTGAGCTACACCCACATTCTGAATTTCAAGGCGATCTGGCGTTTCAAACGTCATCTCTGAAATCACCAACTGGGCAAGCGGCCCAGGAGGAGTTTCTTGTGCGTACACGGTTATAGGACCTGTGGGGTTAAACGTGTAATCTTCGCCTTCAAAAAGGAAGTTTCCACCCGTAGGTGCATCGAACCAACGAATGACGTTTGTCGGGTCGTTCGGAATAGCGCTCACGGTAGCGGAATCGCCAACACAAATATCGGATGCGCCCGTAGTAGTTACAGAAGTTGGGACTGACAACACCTCGATAGTATCAGTATCGGTTGAAGCTATAGCACAATTAGATGCCTGAACTTCGTACGAAATGGTATGCACACCAACTCCGGCTACTGCAGGGTCAAAAGAATACGTATTCCCATTTCCATCATCGGTAACCCCAGGGCCACTGTACACCCCTCCAAACGGTGTTCCGCCAGAAAGGCCTGTAAGTATATCTTCGTTTGCGCAAACATCTGCAGGGGCTACCATATTCGCCAAACCTGACGGTGTATCAAAGGCTTCGGTTCCATCTGATCTACTATTCGAAGACCCTTGATCTGCACTAAATCCTAGTCCGCGTCTTGCAAACGCATCCCAGATCAAACATTCGTTCGCACCTCCATATAAGGCCTGATCTGCTGCAAAGATGGCGTCTCTACCATCAACAAAGCCAGGACTACAGGGTTGTAATTTCATTCCTTCTATCACTAAGGCTAATGCTTGCACATTACCAGCGTCTAGGTTCACATCCCCTTGAAAATTGTAAATGTCATTGTCTACTCCATACTCACCAATCAGCTCCCAAGTCAACTCCCAAAGCATGGTAGACCAAACCGATCCGACACCGTGAGGTACAGCCGCGGTTTTAATATCATCATAGGTTTGAGGATTCACAGCAAAATCTGTGCTGTACGGGAACGGTCTAATACCGCCTCCACCGGGACCCTGACCAAATAAATAGGTTCCCACGGCACGAGCGTCTTCTGCCATATCCCCGGGTTCCATGGTTAAAATAGCACCAAGGTAATCACTCCAACCTTCACCCATTTGCTCAGTGTTGCCCAAACAACCTGATTGGCTCGGGCCACCAGTTAATCGATTAGAAACCCCATGACCATATTCATGTACAATGACCAAGTTGTCAAAATCTCCATCTTTGTCACCACAAACATACATCTGCATTTGCGGGTTCGAACCATCTGGCGGAGTACCAAAATTAGCATTACAGGTTCCAGAACCGTCTTGAGCCTCTGCATTCACAGAATCACTACCTGCGCCATTGCCACTATAGTTCAATTCTTGAAAATTTCCACCTTCTTCATCAAAACCATATTGAAACAGTACATCATGTATGATGTTATTCCAATAAAACAAATTTGTAATCGCTGCAGATTCATATTGATTCCCGTTAGAATATAGTTGGGAAAACGGATATCCAGTAAAATCCAGGGACGCGCCTCCATCAGGCTGAAAACCAAAATTGTCTCCATCTTCATAGGCGTCCACGTTATTTCCTCTTGTTTCTGTAAATTCAGCACCGGCAACGCCATTGGTATCATGCCATCCGAAAGGAGACGCAATTGCATCTGCAGGATTGCTTACAATAGTTCTTGAGGCAAAATATGGGCTCTCTGAAGGTAGTGCAATGACTTCATAACTGTTTGGTGGCATTGTTCCATTCTCAACCAACTCGTTATAATTAGGAATGTCGTATAGATTTTTGTGATAGTCGATTACCGCAACCTCATCTTCTTCATGCGTATGATTAAAATTACAGTTGCTCATCCAATTGTTCTGATCCACAATTTCACCTGTATGTGCATTTACCCTTACGCTCCACCAATCATGCCCTGAAACTTCTTGAATCGAAAGATCCCAAGCCAAAACCAATTCATTGGCAGCATTGAGTTGATAGGTCAGAACGGCCGGACTATCGCTCTTTGAAATATCTCCTTTTGAAATTCGTGTTTCTTGCGCTGCTCCAGGTTTGGTAGAAAGCACCGTAAGGCTCCCCTTAGAAGTATATCCGAAGTGATCTGCTGCTGCCGCAACCGCTTGAACAGCAGTTAGGGTTGGTGCATTGCTTTCGCTTGTTCGACTTGACGTATTATTGATAAATCTATTATTGCTGGTAAGAAGTGAACCATCTGAACTTACATGCACAGCAGACTCGGTACCATACACCTGTAATCCGTTGACTAGTTGTCGGTAATACACGTGGGTAACTCCACTCGTGCTACTTACGTTTTGATCGGTAATGACAAAATCTAGGTCGCTATATTGTAGTTCGCTGTTTTCAACGCGTTGCAACAGTCGCTCGTTAATCGCATTGTCGTAAGATTGGGCGATGCTTTGGACGCTTATACAACATAGCAGTGCCAAAAACATTCCGCAGGAATAATTTTTCATAGAAGTAATTTTAGGTTAATAAGGGGATTAACAATTTTTTAGTAAATGTATTGAAATTAAGTATTTTAACAAAGTTTTTAATCACATCATCAGATTTTTAACATTTTCTCATTTTTTTGGCCAGCAACAGGTGTTTTATTGAATACTTTTCAATACTCATTTTATCCCTAACAATTTGACTATCTTAGTGCCTTTCAATAAAAAAAGTATGGAACAACCCGATTTACTGATTGCTAATATGCAAAATGGCGATGAACGCGCCTTCTCAAAATTATACACCATGTACTCTGAAGCTATATACGGAATAATATATAGTATCGTTCTGGATGAAGACATTGCGGAAGAAATTCTACAAGATGCATTTATAAAGATTTGGAACAATAGTTCGGCATATGATAAGAGCAAAGGCCGTTTCTTCACGTGGATACTGAACATTGCGCGAAATACGGCAATCGATAAGACTAGGTCTAAAGCTTACAAGAACAGTAAGAAAAACCTTAGTACCACAAATTTCGTAGATATTTTACAGTCGGGTGAAAATTTAAATCAAAAGACCAACGCCATTGGGGTTCGGAAATTTGTGGAGAAATTGAAACCTACCTGTATTAAAATTATTGAGCTATTATTTTTTCAAGGTTTTACCCAAAAGGATGCTGCGGAAGATTTAGCGATGCCATTGGGCACATTGAAAACGAGAAATAGAAATTGTCTAAACGATCTTCGTTTAGTCGTACTAGGACCACAATAAAATGACAGAACAAGAAATCATATCCTCAGGAATATTAGAACTGTACGTCTGCGGCGCACTTCCAGAAAGTGAAGCAATAGAGCTACAGAAAGAAATATCTGGATCACCTACCTTAAAAAAGGAGTTGGAGCTGGTAGAAGCGACCTACATTTCGCTAGCAGAAAATGTTGCACCTCCTCTTTCGGCCATCGTTTGGACGTACATCAAGGATAGTATTTACAAAGCAACTCCTTCAGATGAATCGACCACGCGTTCGATCAATTGGGGTGCCATTACCGGCTGGGCCGCAACGATTGCCGCAGTGGGTGGAATTTTATGGGTGCTCAATCAAAATTCCGGATTGGAGCGTGATATAGAAGTAACCACTACTGAAAACACCGAATTGAGAGAGGTTCTAAACGAAACGGAAGCCGAACAAAATGCTACAGACGCCATCTTGGCCGACATACGGGACGCATCGTATAAAGCCGTTCCTTTACCGGCGAATCCGGCCGTGGCACCAGATGCATTTGCAAAGGTGTTCTACAATGCAGACGAGAGCGTGGCATATATAGATGCAGCTCAATTACCAACCGCTCCTCAAGGAACCGTGTACCAGGTTTGGTCGCTTAAAATGGAACCGTTAACACCGAGCAGTATGGGTCTATTAGAATCCTTGAAAGAAGTGAAACCAGGTCTATATCGATTTGAAAACTTCCCAAGCGCCGAAGGTTTTGGTATCACCTTGGAGCCTGAAGGTGGAAGTGAGAGTCCGACCCTCACCCAACTATATGTATTAGGAACTGTGCAGAGCGCACCCTAAAACTACAATCATTTTACTGAATTAATGCAGAGCGCCGCTTCCCAAAAGAAGCGGCGCTCTTGCATAAAAAAAGAGCACCTCTCTAACAAAAAGGTGCTCCTAACTAACAAAAAAACTCTGAAAAAACCGGTGTTCC
>JAWWCH010000120.1:0-5952 GCA_033720575.1 Marinirhabdus sp. | reverse complement strand
GATGCGTATAAGTTGGGCGCAAAAGAATACAACACTCCTGAAGAATTAGATGCAAGATTTATTTCTATTGAAGCATTGAAGAATAAAAAGGATTTTGGTTATTCCATGAACTTCTGGGAAGTCCCTCATCAAGAAACCCTCTCCCCCCCTCCAGAACGTAGTTAGATTTTCAGCAGTAAAAAGAGCAATATGCTCACTTTTGTAATCGATCGAGTAACATTCGGTCAGAAAATTTATCTATATGTTTTCAAATTTAAAGAACGATCTCCCAGCGAGTATCGTCGTATTTTTTGTAGCCCTTCCACTGTGTTTGGGTATTGCGCTAGCCAGTGGTGCTCCCTTGTTTTCAGGATTAATCGCCGGAATAGTTGGTGGTATTGTGGTAGGTCTAATTAGTGGATCTAGCATTGGCGTTAGTGGTCCAGCTGCAGGTTTAGCCGCAATCGTTTTAAGTGCCATTGATCAATTGGGTTTTCAAATTTTTCTCTCAGCCGTTGTGATCGGAGGTGCTATTCAATTATTGTTCGGTATCGCCCGACTCGGAATTATAGGCTACTATTTTCCAAGTTCAGTGATTCGTGGAATGCTCACAGGGATCGGAATTATAATTATTCTCAAACAAATACCGCATTTTCTTGGAGATGACGATGATCCAGAAGGTGATTTCGCCTTTTTCCAAGTAGATGGTAAAAATACCTTCTCAGAAATTTTAAATGCCATTGGCGACCCTAGTTTGGGACCTACCATTATAGGTTTGGTTGCACTGGGCATACTTATTCTCTGGAGCAGTGTATTGGTTAAAAAAGGTAAATTTTTTGAACTTGTTCAAGGACCCTTGGTGGCAGTGGTTGTTGGTATCGTGTATTATGTAATGACTAAAGGTACCGAATGGGGAATCACTCCTCAACATCTCGTTTCACTAAGCGAAAATAGGGAGACCGATAATCTATTAACACAATTCGTAACCCCAGATTGGAGTCAAGCATTTACAAGTCCGGTGTTAATAACAGCATTTACCATAGCCTTGGTTGCCAGCTTGGAGACGCTCCTTTGTGTGGAGGCAACAGATAAGTTGGATCCTGAGAAGCGCGTTACACCAACCAACCGTGAGTTGTTGGCACAAGGAACTGGAAACATGATTTCTGGTTTTATTGGTGGTTTGCCAATTACACAGGTAATTGTGCGATCTTCCGCCAACATACAATCTGGAGGTAAAACCAAAGCATCTGCCATCATTCACGGATTTCTACTGATTGCTTCTGTAGCCGCTATTCCTTTTCTGTTGCAAATGATTCCATTGTCGGTGCTTGCCGCTGTTCTGTTCATTGTAGGCTACAAATTGGCAAAACCTTCTACCTTCAAAGCAATGTATGATGGCGGATGGACGCAGTTCGTGCCATTTATTATTACCGTTGCAGGGATTGTTTTTACAGACCTATTAATCGGACTTGCAATGGGATTGTCTGTTGGAATTATAATTACACTATATAAGAGTTACAAGAACTCACATTTCTTACACAAGGAAAACGATGATCCGACCGATGGGAAAATTAAAATGACCCTAGCCGAAGAAGTGACCTTCTTTAACAAAGGTGCCATTCTGAAAGAACTTGATGCCCTTCCGGAAAATTCGTATCTTGAACTTGACGTTCGAAAAACGCGATACCTTGATCCCGATGTCATTGAAATATTAGAAGACTTCGCCTTTAAAGCGAAGCAGCGGAATATAAACATCAAACTTGTCTCTGAAAGAGGTATAGTTGAGAATCCGCCCAGTTACATAGAATTTTTTAAACTTAGACCAAAGTCTAACTAAACAGCACATGATGAAAGCACAAACAAAAGAAACACAAAGTAAATATACTCCTCAATCTGCCGTAAAGGCATTGAAGGAGGGCAATCAACGGTTTTTACAGACTAAACAAGCAAACAGAAACCTTCTCGAGCAAGTACAAGATACAGCTGGTGGGCAATATCCGTTTGCTGTTGTTTTGAGTTGCATCGATTCCCGTGTGCCAGTAGAATTGGTTTTTGACCAAGGTATCGGTGATATCTTTAGCGCACGTGTGGCAGGAAATATTGTGAACGAAGATTTATTGGGAAGTATTGAGTACGGCTGCAAAGTTGCTGGTAGTAAAGCAGTGGTAGTTCTAGGTCACACAGGCTGTGGTGCTGTAAAAGGCGCTTGCGATGACGTTCAGTTGGGTAATATTACGCCATTATTGGCTAAAATTAAACCTTCAGTAACAGCTGTGAAGAATCCTTCCGATAGTGAGTCTAGAACGAGTGCAAATGCAGCTTTCGTGAATGATGTGGTCTATAAGAATGTAGAGCTTACCTTAGACAATCTTCGAAACGATAGTCCATTGCTACGCGAAATGGAAGAAGACGGCGAGATCGCTGTCGTGGGAGCAGTATATGACGTAGCTTCAGGGGAAGTTGACTTTTTATAATTGAAGTAAAACTAACGATAGATGTAAAGCGGAGTGCAAGTCAGGCACTCCGCTTTCTTTTTTTCTATTTTATTTTGAATATCTTGTAAGGAAATTAACCAACAAAATCTCGAACAGGTGAACACTATTTTTTCAAATTTAAGAGGGAATCTTTTTGGCGGTATAACCGCGGGAATAGTTGCACTGCCACTTGCGCTAGCATTTGGGGTGCAGTCGGGGCTCGGGCCCGATGCTGGATTATATGGAGCTATTTTTATTGGTTTCTTTGCATCACTATTCGGAGGAACCAATACACAAATTTCTGGCCCTACCGCACCAATGACAGCGGTTTCCATGGTCATTATCGCAGGGATTATTGCTGCAAATAATGGAGACCTAGAACAAGCACTTCCCTACATTTTGATGGTATTTTTGTTGGCCGGTCTCATGCAGGTGGTTTTAGGAGTATTGGGGTTAGGAAAGTATATTAAATACATTCCGTATCCCGTGGTCTCAGGATTTATGACGGCCATTGGTGTAATTATTTTAGTGACACAGCTATTGCCAATGTTGGGCTATTACGCTACTTCAGACGAAGCATATGTAAATCAATTTGAAGCCAAGGCAGAAGAGGTGTTGTTAGAAAAGATTTTGAAGGAAGAAGCTGGAGAAGGCGTACTCGTTTTAGAAGACTTTAAAGAAACCATAACGCGTGCAGAGCAAATTACCGAGGAGGACGTGCTTCTTGAGTCTCGGACATTAGCCAAATCGGCTAGTTCGGGAGTGCTAGGGGCCATAAAAACCTTACCAAGGGCCATCAGCAATATTAACTGGCTTGAGTTTGGACTTGCCTTGCTTACCATTGTCATTATTTTTGGCTTTAAACGGATCACCACAGCCGTTCCCTCCACGCTCGTAGCTTTGTTAATAGTATCTGCCGGAGCCTTTTTTCTAAATCTGGATTACCGCCCCATTGAACAAATTCCGGGAGGCTTCCCTATGCCCAATCTAGAGATCTTTACCAATTTCAACATCAGCCAAATTTCGCCTTATATTTTCACTGCAATGACGTTGGCTTTTCTAGGCGCTATAGATTCTTTACTAACATCAGTTGTGGCAGACAACATGACCAAAACGAGACATAAATCGAATCAAGAATTAGTGGGTCAAGGTATCGGGAATAGCATCGCTGCAGTTTTTGGCGGTATTCCTGGGGCGGGAGCCACTATAAGAACCGTTGTGAATATCAACTCCGGCGGTACAACAAAACTCTCTGGTATGGTGGCAGCGGTACTATTGCTCATTATTTTGTTGGCTCTGGGCCCGGTGGCATCTAAAATTCCAGCAGCTGTGCTAGCGGGTATTCTTATTACTGTCGGAATTGGTGTAATGGATTATAAAGGGTTAAAGGCTATTCCGGATATGCCTAAAAGCGAAATTGCGATCATGTTGGTGGTGTTAGTGCTCTCTGTTTTTTGGAATTTGGTATACGCCGTCGGAGTTGGTCTGGTTCTGGCTTCGCTGGTTTTTATGAAAAAAATTGGGGATGCCTCAGCAAAACGATCAAAACTACAGCCGTTGCATGAACTGGACGAACATGGTTTCCCTTGGAGTGATGAGAAGAATTTTCCGAAGGAGTTAAAAGAAGAGGTGTTTATCAAGCGTTTGGAAGGGCCTTTATTCTTCGCGAATACGAATGATTTTAGAGAATTGGCGAAAGGAATACCCGATACCGTAACGCATTTAATCATCCGAATGGGAAAAGTACCTTATATGGATCAGTCAGGACTGTATGCCATGGAAGACCTTTTATTTCGTCTGGACAAGAATGGGGTAAAAACCGTCTTGACCAATTTGCAACAGCAACCGAGAGTAATGATGGAGTCTATTGATATCATCCCTGATTTGGTGCCGGAAGAGCGTATTGTGAAATCCTTTCAAGAAGCCGTGAAATATATCAACACGAATGTAGATGACGTCGTGTAATAGGCTTTCTGTGTTGAGAAAACGCTTCTTTCAAAGTCTTTTTACAAATGGAATGATGTTTTACGTGACGGGCTCAATTTCGGTTTCTTCTTCTACCGGATCAGTTTCTTCTACTTCTAAATCAACTTCTTCTAAGATGTAAGGAACCACAAGAGGCGCTAAACTGGCTACAGGAGTGTATAAAACAGAAGCTGCACGATCTTCTTCAGAAAGTATAGACCAATTGGGCGACGCGTTAACAAACATAAAAACGACGCTAACGATAAAGGCGAACTTCAAGGCATTGAAGACACCTCCTAAAAGTTTGTTCACAATGCCCAACATCGCAAAATCGGCGATTTTCGTTAAAAAACGCCCCGCCAAAGATATGAGAAGTACGATGGCCAAAAATGTAACTCCAAAAGCTACGAGATTTACGGTTTGTTCGTTCCAATCGGTCCAACCAGCGATATAGGCCGCAGCAAAACCAGAGAAATATACCGCACCATATACTCCGGCAATGAGTCCGATGAGCCCAGCTAAGGCAACAAACAATCCCTTTTTGAAACCAATCACGAAGGCGATCAACAAAATGACACCCACTACAAGATCTATAGTATTCATACACGTAGTTTACTGTAAAGGTAAGGAAACAATATTACTGTATTTCTACTTCGCAGTTCCCCACTATCATAGTACCTTTGCCAACAAACAGAAAAGACCGCTCGCCTTTGTGAGCATAAACTATATATGTCTAGAGATCAACAATTAAAGGAGCGTTGGGAACAAGTGGTTTCATTTTTGAGCAAGCGTTTTGCCGATGGCGCGGCCCTTGATTTGGATGCCATCATATACATCATTGGGCTTCAGGAATTGGGACAGCTGCATCGGCGGTACAAGAAAGACGAGAAACTCAATCTCATGCATATCGCCATTTGTAGGTTGTTGGAACCTTTTGGATATTATGAATTTGACTATTTTGACGCCGAAGGTTGGCCACATTATAAAGTTATAGAGCAGTTACCCCCGTTAAAAGCTGGTGAACAATCTGTGCTTATGAAAGAAGCTATTGTTCAGTATTTTTTAGAAAAAGAAGTGGTAGAATAGGTGGGTTTTCCCTGCGGAATTGTTAGCAGCATTGCTGATATTTTACGTAATTTTGCCCCCTAAGAGCCTTGTAAGATGATTGAGACCCTGCAACAACATATTGAAGAAGTGCGGAAATTTGAAGCCGACACCCCTGAAGCGGTAGAAGCATTTCGGATAAAATACCTAGGAAAAAAAGGATTGTTGAACGATTTCTTCGCCGAGTTCAAAAACGTACCGAACGATCAGAAAAAGGAATTCGGACAAACCATAAATACCCTTAAAACGGCCGCCCAAGATAAAGTTGCTGCGCTAAAGGAAGCCTTAGAGGCAAAGGAAGAAACAGCTGGGAAATACGGTGATTTGTCTCGCCCCGGAGAGCCTATCGAACTGGGATCAAGACATCCCATTTCGATTGTAAAGAATAAGATCATTTCTATTTTCTCAAGAATCGGGTTTAACGTGTCTG
>JAWWCH010000119.1:0-5956 GCA_033720575.1 Marinirhabdus sp. | reverse complement strand
GAGTGCACATATAAAAATTCTTCCTCTAAACGATTTTTAGGGACTTCCAAATAAATTTCACCTTCCTTTTCCGAATAATGAAAGGTGTAGAATCCGTTGAAGGTTTCCAAATTTTCTTTCTTTTCCAAAAACTGGGCGTTGCCCATGAAGCTTCCGAAGAAAAACAATACAATACAAAGATATCTCATAGGTAAGTGGTTGGATTTCAGCACTACGGCGGATAGCTGATAAAGATATAAAAATCTGTTGCCTTTACACATCTGGGATTTTCTTTTTTCTGAAACCAATAAGCCCTATTTTTACGGCTGACTTAACAAAGCCAAAGGAATGCACCTTTGATGAAACTGCGCATATGATTACAAACGATCAACTCCAAGACCTTCGCACTCGCTTAGATGCGTTAAGGCAATATCTTTGACATTGCTGGAAAACGCATAGAAATACAGAACGAAGAAGAGAAAACATTCGACCCAAATTTTTGGAACAATCCGCAAGAGGCAGAAGCCTTTATGAAAACCCTTCGTACCAAAAAAAAGTGGGTAGAAGACTATGAACAAGCGGTACATCTTACCGATGATGCCGAGGTGATCTATGAGTTCTTCAAAGAAGGCGAAGGTGAAGCAGAAAATGTGGAAATTCGTTACGGCAAAGCATTGGAAGCTATTGAGGCGTTAGAATTCCGGAATATGTTGAGCGAAGAAGGCGATGATCTTTCTGCCGTACTACAAATCACGGCCGGTGCCGGAGGTACCGAAAGTTGTGATTGGGCCAACATGCTCATGCGCATGTACTTGATGTGGGCCGAAAAAAACGGATATAAAGTAAAAGAACTGAACTACCAAGAAGGCGATGTTGCGGGTATCAAAACCGTAACCCTTGAAATTGATGGCGATTATGCTTTTGGTTGGCTGAAAGGTGAAAACGGGGTACATCGTTTGGTACGTATTTCACCCTTCGATAGTAATGCCAAACGCCATACCAGCTTCGTGAGTGTGTACGTCTATCCGATGGCGGATGACACCATCGAAATTGACATTAACCCCGCAGATATTTCATGGGATTTCGCCCGAAGTTCTGGAGCTGGCGGACAGAATGTGAACAAGGTAGAAACCAAAGCCATATTGACCCACCACCCTTCCGGAATCGTGATTCACAATTCTGAAACACGCAGCCAGTTGGAAAACAGACAAAAAGCAATGCAAATGCTGAAAAGCCAGTTGTATGAAATTGAACTTCGGAAGCAGCAAGCCAAACGTGCCGAGATTGAAGGCAATAAAATGGCCATTGAATGGGGAAGTCAGATCAGAAACTACGTGTTACAACCCTATAAATTGGTGAAAGATGTACGCACCAACCACGAAAGTACCAATCCCGATGCCGTTTTGGATGGCTACATTGATGAATTTTTAAAGGCGTATCTGATGATGACAGGGCAGGGCGAAAAAAGTGATGAATTGTAATAGCGAGTAGGGGTTTTTGAGTATTATAGGAAATCGATGAAGTTTTATTTCCCTGTTTCGCTAGAAAAAAGATTCCTAATTTTGGCTGTCTTTTACCATGGTATTTGTGTTCTGATTCAATTCATTCACATCCTCGGCCAACAGCTTGGCTACATAGGCTTCAAAACTTTGCACAAAGGCGTCGTATTTTTCTCCCGTTGCCGGACCGTTAAAGCCCGTGTGTATTTTTCGAACCTTACCTGTTTTGTCGATAAACACCGTGGTGGGATAACTGATAATATGATTTAACATCGGGAGTTTATCATTGGCCTTTTTCTTATCGCTACTGCCGTATTGCGCCAACAGGATCGGATAGGGAACACCAATTTTTTCTTTAAGGCGTAGAATGGCCGCTTTGGCTTTCTCTTTTGTGGGTGCATATTCAAACGCCAAAGAGACGAACTCTAGTTGGTCGTTCGGATTGTCTTTTACGTATTGGGTGTAATATTTGGTTTCGTCCAAACAGTTTGGGCACCAGGTCCCCATAAGCTGTACAATGACTACTTTATCCTTAAATCGAGCGTCCTCTAATGAAACCATATTTCCTTTGGTATCTGGAAATGAAAAGGCAATTTTATCGTATCCCTCTCTTAAAAAAGTTAGGGAGTCTGCTCGAGGCAATTCATAGTTCTCATTCTTCTTGGCGGTAAAAGGCTCTTTCCAATGGTTTCCGCTATAAAACATACCGTCCATTACAGAGTCGCCCTGCACTTTGGCCTCAAACAAAAATGCGTGTGCCCCATCAAAGGTTGAGAGTCGTAAGGTGTCATTTTCTACCGAACCTTCCAAATAGCGATAATCGCCCGTGGTAGTTCTAAAGGTACCGGTAACCTTATGCCCTACCTGATCAAAAATTCCTTTCGCGATGTAGCGGTCGTCGGCACTATTCGGACTGAAAACCGTTTCCCAATTGCCCTTTACCGTTGCTTTTGGAGCCGCACTCACCAAAAAACGTTCTTGTCTCCCTTGCTTCATGATAAACGGTACCGCCCTATTCAAACTAGGTTTGATAAAATTCCCATAGATGCTATCTTGTGTGAAAATTCCTTTAAACACACCTTCATAAATAGGATGTGAAATGATGATACTGTCTTCTTTGATCACAATATCCGGAAATTCGACTTCTTCATCAGCATTATGAACCCTCATAGTATTGTCTGCCGTATAATCGAATAAAAATGGCAGCGGTTTACCGTCTATCGTTTCAAGTTCTGCCCGCCACTCTCCTACTTTTGGCTTTTCAATGTCACGCGAACATGCCGTAAAAAGCACGCAAGTGAAAATAAAGCAGCTAAAGAAATAGTAAAATCGTGTTGAAATCATGGTTGGGCGATTGTCAAAGGTTGTCGTTATTCGATAAAATATTCAATATTCTTGAAACTCATCATATAAAAGTAATCACAAAAAATGGTATAAATGCTATCTTTGCCCCTCGTTAAGATTTTTTTAGGATGAAGATATCATACAATTGGCTCAAACAATTTATCAATCTGGATTGGACTGCCGAAAAAACTGGGGAACTATTAACCGATCTCGGACTTGAAATTGAAGGAATTACACCTTTTACATCAATTCCGGGTGCCTTGGATGGCGTGGTGGTTGGTGAAGTTGTGGCCTGTGAACAGCACAGCAATGCCGATCGATTAAAAGTGACCAGAGTAAACCTTGGTGATGGCGAACCTGTACAGATTGTTTGTGGCGCCCCTAATGTTGCTGTAGGTCAAAAAGTACCTGTGGCCACCGTAGGAACCACACTGTATGATGCCGAAGGAGCCCCTTGGCAAATTAAAAAGGGAAAGATTCGTGGCGAAGTGAGCATGGGTATGATTTGTGCTGAAGATGAACTAGGTCTGGGGCAAAGTCATGACGGTATCATGATATTGGATAACAAACTTACCCCTGGAACTCCTGTAGCCGATCTTTTTGATGTTGAAAACGATACGGTATTTGAAATTGGCCTTACGCCGAACAGAGCCGATTCCATGAGCCATTGGGGCGTTGCGCGCGACTTGCGTGCCGGTCTCATCCAACAGGGCATTAACATTGAATTCATCACACCTTCTACCAGTAATTTCCATATCGATAGCCGAACCTTAAAGGTTGATGTGGTAGACGTGGATACTGAAAAAGCACCGCGCTATTGCGGCGTAACATTGAACGGACTTACGGTGGGTGAATCTCCATCCTGGCTTCAAAATCGTCTAAAAGCTATTGGTCTAGCGCCAATCAATAATGTAGTTGATGCTACAAATTATGTACTACACGAATTAGGACAACCCTTACATGCCTTTGATGTAGCAAAGATCAGCGGACAAAAAATTAATGTAAAAACATTGCCAGCTGGCACCAAATTTACAACCTTAGATGGCGTTGAACGAACCTTAGACGAAGAAGATTTAATGATCTGTGATGCTGAAAAACCCATGTGCATTGCTGGCGTTTTTGGTGGAGAATATAGCGGAGTAACTGCTGAAACCACTAGCATTTTCCTTGAAAGTGCGTACTTTAACCCTGTCAGTGTTCGTAAAACCGCAAAACGACATGGTTTAAACACCGATGCGTCCTTCCGATTTGAGCGAGGAATAGATCCAAATTCATGTGAATACGCCTTACGACGCGCTGCTTTGCTCATTCAAGAAGTGGCGGGCGGTGAGGTTACCAGTGAGGTTACAGATATCTATCCGAATAAGATAGAAGACCACCAAGTATATTTAAACTTTGACAATGCGACGGCACTTATCGGACAAGAAATACCGAGAGAGACCATTAAGAGCATATTGTCTTCCTTAGAAATCAAGATCAATAATGTTACCGAAGGCGGGCTGGGTATGACCATCCCTGCATATCGCAACGACGTGACCCGTGAAGCCGATGTTATCGAAGAAATCTTACGGGTGTATGGGTATAACAACATCGATTTCAATGAGAAGTTGAACGCAAGCATCGCCACGAATAAGAAAGTAGAAGATTATCGAGTTCAAGACAAAGTTGCCGCACAGCTTTCGGCTAGGGGCTTTCATGAAATGATGGCCAATTCCCTCACTAATCCGTCCTATATTTCCCTAACTAAAAGTTTAAAAGCTGAACACTATGTTGAAATGCTTAATCCATTGAGCAACGATCTTTCCGTGATGCGCCAGAGCATGTTGTTTGGAGCACTTGAGACGCTTGCCTATAACCAAAACAGGCGAATGCCCAACGTGAAGCTCTACGAATTTGGAAAGACCTACCATGGCTACGATAACAACCGCGAAGAGCTAAAACACCTTTCACTGTTGATTTCGGGTCAGAAAACCGCAGATAGTTGGTCTGTTTCAGCTGAACCCACCTCGTTTTTTCAACTCAAAGGGGTAGTAACCTCCATATTAGATCGCCTCGGTATTACGAACACCAGAGAGAAGGCCTGTAAAAATGACATCTTCTCTGAAGGTCTTACAGTTGTGAAAAACAAGCAGAAATTAGTTGAGTTTGGCGTTATCGGGAAACCCATCCTAAAGCATTTCGGAATTGACACAGAGGTCTTATATGCCGATTTCAATTGGGATGCTGTATTGTCTCAAATTTCTTCGGAAACCTTCCATGTACAGCCGATCGTAAAATTCCCGAAGGTAAAACGTGATTTTGCCTTGTTATTAGATGAAAATACTTCCTTTGCTGAAATCGAAGAAGCAGCCTATTCCACTGAAAAGCAGTTGCTGAAAGATGTCAATTTGTTCGATGTGTATACAGGAAAAAATCTTCCTAATGGGAAAAAGTCGTATGCCTTGAGCTTTACATTACTGGATGATCGCAAAACACTTACAGACAAGCAGATAGATAAAATAATGAAAAAACTCCAAAATCGTTTTGAGAACGACTTTGGAGCTGAATTGCGTTAACTTATCGAATATATCTGTTCGACATACGTTCCGCCACTCTTCACATTTTCTTCTGTGTAGGAAGCAATACGGTATCTACAACATGGATCACCCCATTTGATTGGTTCACATCTGCGATGGTTACCATGGCTGAACCACCGTTCTCATCGGTAACAATTACCGCATCACCTTTCATTGAGGCCACGAGCGTACCACCACTAACGGTTTTCAGTTTTGCTTTACCCCCAGATTTTTTTATGGCAGCGATAATGTCTTTGGCAGACATGTTTCCTGCCACTACATGATAGGTAAGCACATTTTGCAATGCCGGTTTGTTTTCAGGCTTCAATAATGTGGCTACCGTTCCGTCTGGCAATGCATCAAAAGCGTTGTTGGTTGGTGCAAAAACCGTAAAAGGACCTTTTGTTTGTAGGGTCTCTACCAATTCTGCGGCAGTGACGGCAGCAACCAAAGTGGTGTGGTCTTTAGAATTCACCGCATTCTCTACGATATTCTTGCTCGGATACATAGCAGCGCCACCTACCATGACCGTTTTCTCAGTCTTGGCCATTTTCTCTTGTGCCACTGTAGTTGTAACAG
>JAWWCH010000118.1:0-5963 GCA_033720575.1 Marinirhabdus sp. | reverse complement strand
TTGAACATATCCTAGTCCAACGTCTTGTAAAGGCTGTAACTTACTCACAATTCGTGTTTGATTGTGTTCTGTAAAGAAAGCAATTGCATCATCAACCGTCATTCGAAGGACGTTGTCAATGTTCGCTCCATTAAAAGTGACCTCTAATACTTCCTTTTTAAATCGTTTGCCATTACAGGTTTCGCATTCCAAATGCACATCGGCCATAAATTGCATTTCGATGGTAACTTCGCCTTCACCTTTGCAGGTTTCACATCTTCCACCATCTACGTTGAAACTGAAATGTTTGGCTTTGTACCCTCTAATATCGCTCACTTTCTGCGAAGCGAACAAGTTTCTGATATCATCGTAGGCCTTGATGTAGGTTACGGGATTACTTCGGCTTGATCTTCCGATAGGATTTTGGTCAATGAACTCCACATTTTTGATACTGCCATAACTTCCTTCTAACGCACTGAACTGCCCTGGTTTTTCGCCAAAACCGTTTATTTCACGCTGCAGGGCTGGATATAGAATCTTTTTAACGAGTGTGCTCTTACCGCTTCCGGAAACCCCAGTTACTGCGGTGAATACCCCAAGAGGAAAGGTCGCATCAATATTTTGTAGGTTGTTCTGTCTCGCACCTTTAACCGTGATAACGCTTTTAGAAGTTCGCCTTTTTGCTGGAACTTCAATTTCTAAGGTTCCGTTGAGATATCCTGCTGTTAGTGAATCTCCTTTGAGAATATCTGAAAACGTACCTTGATTCACGATTTCACCTCCGAAGGTTCCAGCTTCCGGACCGATATCTATGATTTCATCTGCCGCTTTCATGATATCTTCGTCATGTTCCACCACAATCACCGTGTTACCCAAATCCCGTAATGATTTAAGCACACCGATCAATCTTTCGGTGTCTTTTGGGTGCAGACCGATACTAGGTTCATCTAAAATGTACATAGAACCCACCAAGCTACTACCCAACGAAGTGGCTAAATTAATTCGTTGGGATTCCCCACCGGAAAGCGTATTGCTCTTTCGGTTTAGGGTGAGGTAGCTGAGGCCTACATCCATTAAGAATGAAAGTCGGTTGTTTATTTCCAGCAAAAGTCGTTTTGCTATTTTTTCTTCGTATTTGTTTAGTTCTAGATTTTGAAAAAACGTCGCTAATTCATCTAGAGGTTTGGTAACCAAGTCTTGGAGCGCGATACCACCAATTTTCACGTAGCCGGCTTCTTTTCGAAGGCGCTTTCCGTGGCAGGTGTTGCATTTGGTCTTCCCGCGGTAGCGAGAGAGCATGACCCGATTCTGAATTTTATAATTTTTTGATTCCAGATAACTAAAGAAGTCATTTAAGCCTTCAAAATGCTCATTTCCTTCCCAAACCAACTGCTGTTGTTCTTCAGTAAGTTCAAACCAAGGCTTGTGAATGGGAAAGTCAAATTTGTAGGCGTTGTTGACCAACTGGTCACGGTACCAGCCCATGCTTTCGCCGCGCCATGGGAATATAGCATTGTCATAGATAGACAAGGAAGTATCTGGAATAACCAAGTCTTCGTCTATACCAATAACATCGCCGTAACCTTCGCATGTCGGACAAGCACCATAGGGGTTGTTAAAGCTGAACAAATGTACGTTCGGTTCCATGAAAATGATGCCATCGGCCTCAAAGCGATTGTTGAATTCTGTTATCTGTTGATTTCCCAAATTTTCGATGAACAAGGTGCCCTTGCCTTCAAAAAATGCCATCTCGATGGCATCGGCCAATCGATTGTAGAAACCTTCATCATCTTTGGTAATGACTCTATCTACGACGAGCAGCATATCTTTAGGAAGGCTTTCTGAAAGCTCGTCAATTCGTACTACGTCCGCCCCAATTTTTACTCTGGCATACCCTTGCTGTGCGAGGGCTTGAATTTTATTTTCCATGGTGCGCCCTTCTTCTAATAAAATAGGGGCAAGTAACAAGAGTTTTTCACCTTCCTCATAAGTCTTGACATGCGCCATTACATCAGAAACCGTATCCTTTTTTACTTCTTTGCCGGAAATGGGTGAGTAGGTCTTTCCGATACGCGTGTAAAGTAATTTTAGGTAATCGTATATCTCAGTTGAAGTACCCACTGTGGAGCGGGTATTTGTAGTATTTACCTTTTGTTCTATGGCAATGGCTGGAGCGATTCCTTTTATAGAATCAACCTTTGGTTTATCTAGGCGGCCCAAGAACTGACGCGCGTAGGAGGAAAGACTTTCCACATATCGGCGTTGCCCTTCAGCATAGAGTGTATCGAACGCAAGACTCGACTTTCCGCTACCGGAAAGACCCGTAATTACAACCAATTTATTTCGTGGAATAGCTACGGTAACATTTTTGAGATTGTGCAATTTAGCACCTTGGATTAGGATGTTTTTCTTCGTATCTATAGTTTCAGTTTGCAATGGATTTTCGGGCTTTTAATTGACTTGCAAAGATACCAATACCATCTCGTTTTAACGAGTTAGACGGAATTTTTTCTGTTGGTATCGAATTAATTTTTAATTTATTTTACACTAAGGAAAGTTTAACAAATGGCTTGATATTGGGGGATGAAACCGCCTAAAACTGCTAAATTTTCAGATGTTTTTAAGAAAAAACTCACATTTTGTTTGCATTTCACAATTCTTTGTTACTATATTTACCCCTCACAACGATTAATAATAAAATTATTGCCTATAGCATATCATTACTTTTTTAAAATTTAGAATACCCAAAACAACTCATCAACCAAACTAATAGTTGTTTATTTTTAAAAGTATTGATATGAAACAAAGCATAGCTACAGATGCCGTATTGGTTAGCGCTTACATGCAAGGTGATGAATCTGCACTTGGTGACCTAATCACTCGCCACAAACAAAGAATTTACAGTTTTATTTATTCGAAAGTTTTCGATCGCGATGTTGCGGAGGATATTTTCCAGGATACCTTTATCAAAGTGATCCGAACTCTGAAAAGAGGGAAGTATAACGAAGAAGGAAAATTTCTACCATGGGTAATGCGTATTGCCCACAATTTGGTGATTGATCATTTCAGAAAGAATAATCGGATGCACAAATTCGAAAATAATGATGATTTCAACATTTTTTCTGTCCTATCAGACGGAAATTTAAATGCGGAAAAGGGGATGATCAAACGACAGGTTGAAAATGATGTGAGACGACTCATTGAAGAGTTGCCAGCAGATCAAAAAGAGGTGCTCATGATGCGGATGTACAAGGATATGAGCTTTAAAGAAATCAGTGAACAAACTGGTGTGAGTATCAATACTGCACTGGGTAGAATGCGTTACGCACTTATCAATTTGCGCAAAGTAATTGATAAACATAATATTATATTGACAAATTAATACAATAAACATTTTTTTAGGGCGTTATTAGGTAACATTAACCACAAAAATATCGTTCTATGCAAAAAATGTACTCTAAAACACCACGGAGGGAACACGTGGACAAAAATATGGTTCCAAAAGGAGAGACGATAAAATTTCTCCTGGATTATTCGAAGGCTTTAAGTGTTATAGATTATAATAAATTGAAGTTTGAAGCACTTCTAAACTAAACTTTGGAAAACCCCGGAAACTCACCACTTCCGGGGTTTTTTTATGCCTTTTTCTTAGATTTCAACTGCTTGTAATATGCATTGATAACCGACTTTCTGCCTACGGTCTTGGTGATTATGTCTTTCTCTAGATCCCACCCCCGGGCTTGACAGTATTGCCTGCCATACCAAATAATCTGTAAATGCAGATTGTTCCATATTTCTTCCGGAAATAACCGTTTGGCATCTCGTTCGGTCTGAACTACATTTTTACCATTGCTCAAGCCCCAACGATACATCAGTCTGTGAATATGAGTATCTACAGGGAATGCCGGAATTCCGAAAGCTTGAGAAACCACTACGCTCGCTGTTTTATGGCCAACTGCTGGAAGTTCTTCCAAGGCGTCAATATCTTCAGGTACCTTACCATCATATTTTTCGATCAGAATTTGGGACAAACCGTGTATTCCCTTCGATTTCATGGGTGAGAGTCCGACGGGTTTAATGATATCACGAATTTCTTCCACCGAGAGTTTTACCATGTCGTAGGGGTTGTCTGCCACTTCAAAAAGTAGGGGTGTGATTTTATTCACCCGAACATCAGTGCTCTGTGCAGAAAGTAACACGGCTATGAGAAGGGTGTACGGATCTTTATGGTCTAGTGGAATGGGTATTTCAGGATAGATTTCATTTAACGTTCTTATAACAAAATCTACCTTTTCTTGCTTGGTCATTTTCGATACTTTTACACAAAAATAAACTATGAAAACTTTAAAAGAAGGCGACAAAGTCCCAAATTTTACCGTAAATGATGAACAGGGGAATCCGATTTCTCTTTCAGATTACAAAGGAAAGAAAGTGGTGGTGTTCTTCTATCCGAAAGCCAACACCCCAGGCTGTACCAAAGAGGCGTGTAATCTGCGCGACCACTACAAGGAGTTACAAGAGGAAGGCTATGAACTGCTAGGCGTGAGTGCCGATAGTGAGAAAAAGCAGGCAAATTTTAAGGAAAAGTATGATTTTCCATTTCCTTTACTTGCTGATGAAAATAAAGAAGTTATCAATGCGTTCGGCGTTTGGGGCCCTAAGAAATTTATGGGACGCGAATACGACGGTATTCACCGCAAAACCTTTATATTGAACGAAGAAGGTGAGGTAACTCGTGTAATCGACAAGGTGAAAACGAAAGAGCATGCCGAACAGATTCTTGAAAATGACTAAGTATTTTGAATAAATTAAAAAACCGAGGCCAATGCCTCGGTTTTTTTATCCCATCGTCTTATTCGACGCTAGATTTTTCATTGTCTTGATAACTGAAGAGGTGTTTTTCATGGATAATTTCACCTACACCCTTTGGAAGCATGTCTTCCCAGCCAGATTCATTGTTTTCGATCATAGATAGTACTTCCCTAGAGAAGATATTCAAGATATCATCGTTGAAATTTTCAATATCTACCACCTTACCGTTATACTTGAAGAATTTGTACAATTCCTTCATTCTTGGGTGAACCTTCAAGTTTTCGCTGGTCGTATATTCGCCAGTTTCAGGATCACGCATAGGGTAGAGGTAGACTTTCAAATCTTTGAAGAATAGTTTTCCGAAGGCTTCCAGAATCCCACCACTCAAGTGACGATAGTACTTTTCATCAAAAATGTCAACCAGATTGTTGACCCCCATGGCCAAGCCAAGACGCATTTTGGTATATCTAGAGAAATATTCCACGAGTTTATAGTACTCTTGGAAATTGGAAATCATTACAGTATGCCCTAAAGAACAGAGCAATCGTGCCCGATCCATAAAGTCTTCTTCATCAATTTCGCCTTCGGCTCTCAAATTGGAAAGTGTAATTTCAAAAATGACTTCCGTTCGGTCTTTTTCAACCTTGTTCTCATTTAAGAACATTTCATATGATTTCTCATACATGTCAATATTGACCTTGGTTACCGGTCTAAAACTCCCACGGAGTGCTAAAATGTTCTTTTTATAAAGAATTCGAGCAGGTAGAATATTGTTTCCATCAGGACCGAACATCACGGCATCGGTCATGCCATTTTTAATGAGCTGTAAACTCATTAGGCGATTATCAACCGATTCGAATTTAGGTCCAGAAAAATTAATAGTATCAATCTCAATTTTGTCTTTATCGATGTGATCGTATAAATATCGCAGTAATTTGCGAGGTTGATCGTACTTATAATAGGCTCCGTAAATTAGGTTTACCCCCAAAATACCTAAAGTGATCTGTTGGGCAACCGCATCGTTTTCATGGAATCGAATATGAAGCACAATTTCACTGTAGGCCTCGTCAGGTCTGGTTTGGTAACGAATACCTAACCAACCGTGACCTTTGTATTTTTTAGCGAAATCAATAGTAGCTACCGTATTGGCATAGGCAAAAAACAGTTTTTCT
>JAWWCH010000117.1:0-6030 GCA_033720575.1 Marinirhabdus sp. | reverse complement strand
GACCGTTTCCAGTTGCGCACATACGCTGTCAATTTCAATATCTCAATGAACTTATTATATCTTTCTCGCTACTCCGAAACTCGTGTTTTATAGTCACTCGTCCGTTTTGCGGGTGCAAATATACAACCCTTTTTTAAACCCGCAAGGATTTTTAAAAAATAAAACAAAAAATTTTTGAACGTCGCTATTCGCAGCTTTCCACCCCTCCAGATCTCTCCTTCAAAGCGGGTGCAAATATACACCCACTTATTTGTTTTCACCAAACATAATTTGATATTTTTTTAATGATTTCATCATCTTACTTTCCAACTCGTTGATTTTTCAAAACTTAGTTCAAAAACTTTTTTTTACCCTATTTATACCTTTATATATATCCAATAAATCAAAAGATTTGCGTTAGGGATGGAAACGGCATCCCCCCGATACCTATCGGGGGATATAGTGGACGACCCGCCCCCGAGAAATTTTTCGCTCGGGGGAACGCCCAAATTATACCCTGAGATTCTTATGGCGCATATTGCGAGACTTTGAAAACCGTAGTATCTTTGCCCCTTAAATAAACAAACTATGATAGGGATTACCCTGCCAGACGGCACTGTGAAACAATTTGAATCGGGCAGCACTCCGATGGACGTGGCCATGAGCATTAGCGAAGGATTGGCTAGAAATGTGATTTCGGCATCTTTCAACAATACCAAAGTTGAAACCACGACCCCATTGACCACAGATGGTAGCCTTACACTATATACCTGGCGGGATGATGAGGGCAAAGAAGCCTTTTGGCATTCTTCTGCACATATCTTGGCCCAGGCTTTGGAAGAACTTTACCCTGGCATCAAATTAACCATAGGTCCTGCCATTGACAATGGTTTTTACTACGATGTGGATTTGGGCGACCAGACCATTTCGGAAAAAGACTTGCCGACTATCGAAAACAAAATGTTGGAGATTGCTCGAGGCAAGCACACCTTTAGTATGCGTGAGAGCTCAAAAGCTGAGGCGCTCGATTTCTATAAAAAGCAGGGCAACGAGTACAAGGTAGAGCTCATAGAAAATTTGGAAGACGGCACGATCACCTTTTGCGATCATGACACCTTTACCGATTTATGTCGCGGTGGTCATATTCCGAATACCGGAATCGTAAAAGCGGTAAAGCTGATGAGTATTGCAGGAGCCTATTGGCGCGGTGACGAGAACAACACTCAGCTTACGCGTATCTACGGTGTTTCTTTCCCCAAGCAAAAGGACCTAAAAGAATATTTGGAACTTTTGGAAGAAGCCAAGCAGCGCGATCATAGAAAACTCGGAAAGGAATTGGAATTGTTCACCTTCTCACAGAAAGTTGGACAAGGTCTGCCATTATGGCTTCCTAAAGGTGCCGCGTTGCGTGAACGATTGGAAAACTTTTTGAAAAAAGCGCAGAAAAAAGCGGGGTACGAAATGGTAATCAGTCCGCACATTGCCCAAAAAGAACTATACGTAACTTCTGGACACTACGCCAAATATGGTGAAGACAGTTTCCAGCCTATCAAGACTCCCAATGAAGGGGAAGAGTTTTATCTCAAACCCATGAACTGTCCGCACCACTGCGAAATGTACAAGAACAGACCTTGGTCTTATAAAGATCTACCAAAGCGTTATGCAGAATTTGGTACGGTGTATCGTTATGAGCAGAGTGGCGAATTACACGGGTTGACGCGCGTGCGTGGCTTTACACAGGACGACGCCCATATTTTCTGTACTCCCGATCAACTCCACAAAGAATTTTTAGGGGTAATTGATCTGGTACTGTATGTTTTTGGATCATTGGGATTTGAGAATTTTACCACTCAAGTTTCCATTCGCGACATGGAAAAACCTGAAAAATACATTGGCGATCCCGACACTTGGGACAAGGCCGAAGCTGCTATTTTGAACGCCGTCAAGGAAAAAGGTCTGGATTATGTGGTTGAAACGGGTGAAGCCGCTTTCTACGGTCCAAAATTAGATTTTATGGTGAAAGATGCGCTTGGCCGAAGCTGGCAATTGGGAACCATACAAGTAGACTACAATTTACCGAAGCGTTTCGAACTCACTTATAAGGGCAGCGACAATGAGTTACACCAGCCCGTGATGATTCACCGTGCACCTTTCGGAAGCATGGAACGATTTATTGCGATTCTATTAGAACACACGGGTGGAAATTTCCCGCTTTGGCTCATGCCTGAGCAGGTTAGTATACTGTCACTGAGCGAAAAATATGAGAATTACGCCCAAAAAGTTTTAAATTTGTTGGAAAATGACGAAATTCGCGCCCTTGTGGACAATAGGAACGAAACTATTGGCAAGAAGATTCGGGAAGCAGAAATGAATAAATTCCCGTATATGCTGATTGTAGGAGAGCAGGAGGAAAAAGACGGCACGGTTTCTGTACGTAAACATAGTGAAGGAGATTTAGGAACCATGACCGTTGCTGAATTTTCTGAACTTATTAACACAGAAATCAAAAAAAATAGTTTAGATTTTAACGTATAACCAAAACATAGAAAGCCATAGCAATACGAAGAAAAAGAAGTAGAGGTCCGGCAAGGATCATCAAAGAAGACCAACACAGAATCAACAAGAAAATCCGTGCTGAGAAAGTACGTCTTGTAGGTGATAATGTTGAAGTAGATATTTATCCATTATCTAAGGCGCTCGCCATCGCCGAGGAACAAGGTGTAGACCTTGTCGAAATTTCTCCAAATGCAGAGCCGCCTGTTTGTAAGGTAATGGACTATAAGAAATATGTCTACGAACAAAAGAAGCGTGAAAAAGCCATGAAGGCGAAAGCCCAAAAGGTGACGATAAAAGAAATTCGATTTGGTCCAAACACAGACGACCACGATTACGAATTTAAAAAGAAGCACGCCGAGAAGTTCTTAAAAGACGGTGCCAAGTTGAAAGCGTATGTTTTCTTCAAGGGCCGCTCAATCATATATAAAGACCAAGGGGAGATTTTGTTGCTTCGTTTGGCCCAAGAATTGGAGGAAGTTGGAAAAGTAGAACAGATGCCAAAATTGGAAGGAAAGCGAATGATTATGTTCATCGCCCCTAAGAAAACAAAATAAATTGAATTACAATATTGTCTGCCATTTGCAGACGATGCGAAATAATAGATAAAAAGGAAAGACATGCCGAAACAAAAAACAAAATCTAGTGCAAAGAAGCGTTTTAAGCTAACAGGTACTGGTAAAATCAAAAGAAAGCATGCGTTTAAAAGCCACATCTTAACAAAGAAGAGCAAAAAACGTAAGCTAGCCTTGACGCATGATGGATTAGTTCATCAAGCCGATGAGGACAATGTGAAACAAATGCTTCGTTTGAAGTAAACTTGTTCACCGGTTAAACTAAATTTTAAACCCTGGAGTTGGGCCAAAATAAATAGTAGATTGGCAATTGTCAATTTGCTATTCTTTTTTGAATAAAGTGTTGAAAGACCGCCTGCTACAAAAAACAATTAAATTATGCCAAGATCAGTAAATTCAGTTGCTTCTAGAGCCCGAAGAAAAAAGGTGATGAAGCATGCCAAAGGTTACTTTGGAAGACGTAAAAATGTATGGACGGTTGCGAAAAATGCTGTTGAGAAAGCCATGTCTTACTCATACAGAGACCGTCGTGCAAAAAAGAGAACTTTTAGATCGTTGTGGATCACCCGTATCAATGCAGGTGCTAGACAACATGGAATGTCTTACTCTCAGTTTATGGGCGGGATGAAGAAAGCTGGAATCGAATTGAACCGTAAGGTACTTGCCGATTTAGCCATGAACCATCCTGATGCTTTTGAAGCAATCGTAAAGAAAGTAAAATAAACACATAACCTATTTATTTCGCACTAAAGAGCCCTGTTCGCATGAACGGGGCTTTTTTTTTGCCTCAGTGGTATAAGACCTACCCTAACCCAGTCATGGGTTTCGCTCAAATTAGATTTCTCTAGCCTTAAGTTCTCGGTAGGTTTACCAAAAACCATTTATTATGAGAACACTATTACTATCTATTACCCTCTGTATCATGTGTAGCACATCAGGTAGCGCCCAATTGCAGATTGATGAACTTACCCACAAAATCAAAACCCTTATCGAGAATACTGGGGCCATCAAAGAATTGATACGCAACAAAAAAACGGTTCTTGGTCAATTGAATGATATCAGGCTCTGGCAACAACAAGGTCTTTTGGAAGCACAGAATTCAAAAGAAATAGCACTCGCCTATACTGCCTATGCTACAACTATGAACGCTATTGCGGAAGACTTAGCAGAAGAACTCAAAACCATTACTTCCTACAAGGATCTAAAATCAAAGCGCTTGGATAAATTCCTCAAGCGATTGGAACAAAGCCACAAAGAGGAGCTGCTTTATGCCTACGATATTTATATATCTCGCTTTAAACCGGCCTTCTCGGATGCTGCGATCAACGCAGACAGTAAAGCGGGTATATTGGGCTCTATCGTGCTGATCTTGGAATTCGGGGGTACGCTTGTATCAGCCATTAAAAGTATTTTTACAGATGACACCTTTCTTAACGAATCGAAAGATAGCGTCATCGGTCTTGCTATGAATCTGGTGGCCAACAACCTTGTATCAAAGCTCAAATATCCTGAATGGCAAGGGAACGGATTCCCTGAAACAGAAACCTTCACATCGTTAAGCACCCAGCTTGACAACGGTTCTGCAGGAATGCTCTGGAACACCATGATCCCAAGCCAAAGCGTACGCACTTACGCAACACAAAATAGTACACGAACTCCTGGGTCTATACAAAATCCACCCGCGGCAACTGACATGGCCGTAAGATTATCTACCTATAAGGAAGATACGGTTATTCCATTAGCAGGAATTAGTAAGGGAATCACCGTTGGAAACGACCCGGGTATGCAATTGTTTACTACAATCCATCCCATGCAAACAGGCGATCGTTTTTGGGTTTCATTGAGCGGACAACTTCACGCGCAATTCTACTATTTTGACGAGCATACCCAATCGTGGATGGACCCCTTCGGTAAGGGTATAATTGTTGGCGGTGCTTCAGCTGACCAACCTTCTACTGTTCATTTGCCTTCAGAGCAATCCTATTTCGAAATTACGGGAGATACTGCTTCTGAGCAATTTTTCATCTTGATTTCCACCGAGGAGATTTCAGAGGTGATAAAGACTGGAATTACCGGGGGCACGGTTACGGGAGCGTCGTTCCTATCGGCATTACATCGTATGATTCCTTTAAAATATCCGCAGGTTTCTACCCAAAACGGAACACTGCAACTTCCACCAGCGTCTCAGACCGACGGACCTGAGTTTTACGGAGTATATATTACAATAGACAAAGTAATACATCCGTAAGATGAACAAACTAGCCAAATTCTTGCTTATTATAGGGGTGGTCTACCCGATGATGCAACTCGCTTCACAGACGAAAAACATCACAGTGAGTGTAGATAACCCTAATCTTGAAGCAAATCGATATGCATTTGTTGTTGGGAACGACCACTACGTTGATCCGGCCATTAGCAAATTGACGTCCTGCAGGCTGGATGCAGAACGTATTGCAGGATATTTAAAGAGTGTGAATGGGTTTTCTATTCCTACGGAACAGGTCGAATTGTTGCTGGATGCCGATGCAGAAACCATTCAAACCAGTTTTATACGGTTGTTGGAGCAGATAGAACAACCCCGCAACAGCACCTTCTATTTTTACTATAGCGGTCATGGACTTCCAGGCCATATTGTGCCAACCGATTTTAAACAAGATGATCCAAAAGACCTCATTGCTTACGAATGGATCGTGTCTGAACTGAACAAACGAAACATAAGAGCGAAAGTTTTTGTAATTGATGCCTGTTATGCTGGGTCATTTATTGATACCAAAAGCATCCCTACCTACAGTGAGGCAGCGGCAAATATATTTGGAGTAGAAACTGGAAACACTACGGTAGCCTTTACCGCTACTTCTGCCTATCGTGTGACCCCCGCCGGGAAGCATGAAAGTTTGTTCACGAAATATTTTTTGGAAGGACT
>JAWWCH010000116.1:0-6042 GCA_033720575.1 Marinirhabdus sp. | reverse complement strand
TGTTGTTACATTAGCATGAATCTTCTTACAAGTCATGGTCACTGAACCCGCTTGTAGGTTGATCTTAACATTTATTAACACCTTGGATATCAGGTTTGTAAAATATTTCGTACTTTTGCGGGCTGAAATATGACGGAATTCTGTTCTGTCGCATTCAACAACAAATGAGAGTTAAAATTATACGAATAGCAACCGTCCTTTTTGCAGTAGCTTATATTGCAACAGGATTTTCTTCTTCCGAAGCACCTAGGTCATTATCTATGTTCTCTACGGAAGGATTGGAGCTTTATTTCTACGTACCGAATCACGATGAGGTAGAAGAAATATCACCTATAAACACGTTGCCACAGCTGTTTCTAGGAAAGACGTATGTAGGCTTTAGAGAAGCCTTAGGATTCAAAGAGTCTCGGGGCGATTACTCGGTAATCAATGAATTTGGATACTTGGGTAAATACCAGTTCAACATCAACACGTTGAAAATGATTGGCGTTCACAATCCAGATCTATTTATGAAAGATGCCCGACTTCAAGAAGCGGCATTCAATGCCTATACTTCCCGTAACAAATGGATTTTGCGAAGAGATATCCAGCGATTTGTGGGGAGAACCGTAGAAGGCGTTAAAATTACTGAATCTGGAATCTTGGCTGCAGCGCATTTGGCTGGAGCTGGAAACGTAAAGAAATATCTAAGAAGCGGTGGCGTAGTAGGATTTAGCGATGCCTTTGGTACTTCCATCGGATTTTATCTGAAAAAGTTCTCTGGGTATGATACTTCATTCATCAAGCCGAACAAGAAAGCAAAAGTGAAATTGAGGGCGTAATTCCTTATTTCTGAATAATAAATATCGTGGGCCTTTTATTGAGGTCCACTTTTTTTTTACTCCAAACCGAAGCAGCCAAGGTCTTAATGTACTCTGATGGTAATGTAATATCGCATGCCACGCAAACCATGGTCTCCGGATTAACCACGCTTACAATACTTTCCAGCATCTGATTATTCCTGTACGGAGTTTCAATGAAAATCTGAGCCTGTTCTTGTTCTTCTGACAACCGTTCCAAACGCTTTAATTCTTTTCTACGTTCCCGCTTATCGATGGGTAAATAGCCGTTGAACGCAAAATTTTGACCATTAAATCCGCTGCCCATCAATGCTAATAAAATAGAGGAGGGGCCAACCAAGGGCACCACTTGTATGCCTTGCCGATGAGCTGCGGCTACCACAAGCGCACCAGGATCGGCTATCGCCGGACACCCGGCATCACTCAGAACGCCCACATCTATTCCGTCATGGCAGGGCGCGAGCATGGCTGGGATCTCACTGTCATCCGTAAATTTATTGATGAGACTAAAATCTAAATTGGGTTGTGATTTTCGCGGTGAGATATTTTTTATAAATCGTCGTGCGGTTTTTTCATGTTCTACGATGTAGTGGTCTATTTCTTCAATGGCCTTTTTTACCAAGAGAGGGAGCACCTCTAACGGAGGTGTGTCTCCAAGAGTACATGGAATTAAGTATACCTTGCCTTTTTTTACCGTCATAGAACTCTTAGTCTACTACCAGCTTTTTAATAAAGGTATGGCCGTCAGCCGTTTCTCCTTTAACCAAATATAACCCATTGGATAGGTTAGAAATATTGATGTCTATACGAGACGCTTCAACTACCTCTGAATACGCCAACATGCTTCCTTTCATATCAACGATAGAGTAACTTGAGAGCCTAGAAGCTGTAGTTTCGAGTGTGATCATATCGCTAGCAGGATTTGGGAATATGGTGAATGTTCCTGCAAGGTTTTCATCGATTCCGGCAACTTGCGGACTTACAATTCGTTCCACGGTACCCGAAAAATTTACAATATAAAGTTCATTGTTCTGGTCTACTCCAAAACTGGACCAGTTTCCGCTAAATGTTCCAAGATTGTTCAAATTATTATCACCATCTACCGTGCCAATAACCCCGGTTCCGAAGTCTGCAAAGAAATAGTACCCCTGTAAATTTGGATACTCCGTACCGTTGTATACGTAACCACCGGTGATAGAAAATCCTACGGAATGTGGATATTGGGCTACGGGGAAGGTCAAATCTTCTATAGGTGGACAATTAGAAGTATTAAAGGTCTGGTCACCTTCATAGCAGCGCCATCCATAATTTAGGCCCGCCTCGTCGCTACCCACTCTGTTGATCTCTTCAATGGCGTTTTGTCCAACATCGGCTATCCATAACTCGTCTGTTGCACTATCAAATGAGAATTTCCAAGGGTTTCGCAGACCGTATGCCCAAATTTCTTCACGTTCTGTGGTGCTTCCAGCAAAAGGATTGTCTGCAGGAATACCGTAGTTGGTTCCCCCAGGTACCGGATTATCCACATCTATTCGTATCAAAGTACCCAGCAATAGGGCGTTGTTTTGCGCGTTGTTCGGAATATCCCCAGCACCTCCACCGTCTCCAGCAGCAATGTATAAATAGCCGTCCGGACCGAATTGCAGACAGCCGCCGTTGTGGTTCGACTGGGTTTGGTTGAATTCCAGAATAATTTCTTCAGAAGCGGGGTCGGCCACGTTGGGGTCTCCCGCGCTCACGGTATATTCAGAAATTCTAGTGTCACCGTTGGGAATAGTATAGTTAATATAGAATTTTCCGTTATCAGCGTAATCTGGGTGGAATGCTACGCTCAATAATCCTTGTTCACTTCCCACTGAAGTTTGCCCTACGATATCCAAAAATGGCGTACTTAAGACTGTTCCCGTACCGTCAATGACACGTATTCTGCCATTTTTTTCAACAGCAAATAGGCGTTCATCCCCCGCATGCTTCAAATCTACAGGTTGAGACAAGCCTGTTGCATAGGTTTCCAATTCAATTTCTTGTGCAAAACTTGAGATGCTGGCACAAATAAAAAGTAGCGTAATAAAATATTTCATAGCAAAGTGTTTATGGAACTAAGATACTTAAAAAGAACAAGAATATCGTCTTACAAACGTGCTGCAATCTTGCTACAGGCGTTCTCCAATAAGGTGTAGACATTTTGAAATCCTTCTTCGCCACCATGGTACGGGTCAGGAACGTCGCGCCGTTCACCCGGATAGGTCTCTTCAAGAATAAGCTGAACTTTTTCTTCTTCGGAAGGAGATGTGGCCAATTTCAATACATCGTGATAATTGCTCTTGTCCATGACAAAAATATGATCGTAGATTTCGAAATCATAGGTTGAGAATTGTTTGCCGCGTTGATCAGTGATATCAAGGCCATTCACTTTGGCAATGTCGATACTTCGCGGGTCTGGAAGTTCTCCAACGTGCCAGCCTCCGGTGCCTGCGGAATCTACTTGGACTTTCGTGGTATCTACTTTCGACTTCAGGATGCCTTCCGCCAAGGGAGATCGGCAGATGTTTCCGAGGCATACCATAAGAATTTTTGTCATAGCATTGAATTTTGTAATTGGGAAGTATAAAAATAAAAAATCCTGCGGGAAGCAGGATTGTCGTTAAAGCGTTAATTTTTTTTGTAGGTCTTCCACATACTTTCGGAACTGTTTGTCGGTACTGGAAAGGTTATCTACCGTTTTACAAGCGTGCAGTACGGTAGCGTGGTCTCGTTGGCCAATTTGTGAGCCAATGGAGGCCAAAGACGCCTTTGTGAATTTTTTAGCGAAGAACATTGCCAATTGTCTCGCTTGTACGATATGGCGTTTTCTGGTCTTCGATTGTAGCGTTTCAACGTCCATCTGGAAATATTCACTCACTACTTTTTGAATGTAATCTATGGATACTTCGCGCTTGGTATGTTTTACATAGTTATCTACGATTTTTTTCGCAAGATCTATGGTAATGTCTTTTTTATTGAACGAAGAATGGGCTATCAAAGAAATGATGGCACCTTCAAGTTCGCGGATGTTGGTCTTGATGTTATTGGCCAAAAACTCGACAATATCTTCTGGCATTTCAACGCCGTCGCGATAGAGTTTGTTTTTGATGATAGCCACTCGGGTATCGTAGTCGGGATGGTTTAATTCTGCCGACAGGCCCCATTTGAAACGCGACAATAAGCGTTGCTCGATGTCGATCATGTCAACAGGTGCCTTATCACTTGTCAGGATGACCTGTTTGCCATTTTGGTGTAGGTGATTGAAAATGTGGAAGAACACATCTTGTGTTCCCGCTTTTCCAGAAAGCAACTGGATATCATCAACAATCAACACATCTATAATCTGATAGAAATGGATAAAATCATTTCTATTGTTCTTTTTAACACTTTCAATGTACTGTTGGGTAAATTTTTCTGCTGAAATGTACAGCACGGTTTTTTCCGGGTACTTGTCTTTTATGTCTACACCAATAGCATGTGCCAAGTGTGTTTTTCCTAATCCAACACCACCAAAAACGAGCAACGGGTTAAAACTGGTACCGCCCGGTTTGTTGGCAACAGCCATACCTGCAGAACGTGCCAGTCTATTCGACTCGCCTTCCAAAAAATTCTCAAAATTATAGGACGGGTTGAGTTGCGATTCAATCTTTACATTACGGATGCCAGGAATGACAAACGGATTTTTTAGTTCTGGGTTTTTGTTCTTGATAGGAACATCGACCTCTTGCGATTGCATGTTAGATCGGTTTGCACTTGGAATTTTCTCTGTAAAAGGTTGTTTGTTACCATAGGTATTTTCCATTTTGATAACGTACACCAATTTTGCTTGGGTGCCCAACTCTTTTGTTAACGCCACCTTTAAAATTTTCACGTAGTGTTCTTCCAACCATTCATAGAAAAATTTACTCGGTACTTGAATGCTAAGTGCGTTGTCGGTAAGCTTTACTGCTTTGATAGGTTCGAACCAAGTTTTGTACGCTTGTGAAGTGATGTTATCTTCAATAAAGGACAAACAATTGTTCCAAACCGATTGTGCAGTTTTGCTCATAATTTATGGCGAAGTTTAGTTAGTTATTACTGGGCGGCCAAGAAGCAGGAAAAGAACTTTCCTAACGGTTTCTTAACAATGCAAATATGTGAACAAAAAATTGAAAAAAAAAACACTTTGGGTATTGAATTTCTACTTTTTTTTTCTCATACTATAATATATTCAAACATACGAAAAAGTTCCCCTTTTCCACTTTAACTTCATGAAAAAAAATCAAACAAAATTACGCGTTAGATATGCCGAGACCGACCAAATGGGTGTGGTGTATTATGGAAATTACGCGCAATATTTAGAACAAGGAAGAACCGAATGGCTCCGTGAACAGGGGGTTACCTACAAATGGATGGAAGAAAACAACGTGCTGCTTCCGGTTACTGAAATGCATGTAAATTTTAAGTTACCGGCACGTTATGATGATGTTATTACCATCACGACGAGACTGAAGAATATTCCTACAGTCAAGATCGAGTTCTCCTACGAGATTCACAATCAGAAGGATGAATTACTCGTTACTGCCGAAACGACCTTGGTGTTTCTAAACGCCACCACAAATAAGTTGCAAAAAGCTCCAGATTATCTGTTGGATTTATTGGAAAAATAGTTGAACAAAACGACCAAAAAACAAAGCGATTTTAATTTTTACGAATCAGTATCAATTTTCTTGATCGCCACTTTGTAGGTGTTTTCAAAAAGATCGAAAATACGTTGGGCATCATTTTTACGCACAGAAATCGTAATATTACAGCTTAGATGCATTTCTTGAGCTACGATCTGAAGCTCTTCTTCCTTTATCATCCGCATCACCGTGTTCATTTCGGGATATTCAAAAGCAAGCGAAAACTGCTCATTGATGGTTCTGGTGACGATTTTCGATGCTTCGAGGGCCAATTGGGCTGATGTTTTGTACGCTTGGATCAATCCGCCTACGCCTAATTTCGTACCTCCAAAATACCGAACGGAGACCACGAGAATGTTGGTGACGTCAAACGACTGTAGTTGTCCGTATATGGGCATTCCTGCGCTGTTGCTCGGTTCGCCATCATCGTTGGCGCGGTACTGTTCGTATTCCTTTCCCAATTGCCAAGCATAACAGAAATGGCGTGCGGTGTGGTGTTTTTTCTGAAGTTGCTC
>JAWWCH010000115.1:0-6071 GCA_033720575.1 Marinirhabdus sp. | reverse complement strand
GGTTATGGTATCTAATTTTTATGGGAATCCGTCTGAAAATATCAAACTCGTCGGAATCACAGGAACCAACGGAAAGACCACGATTTCAACGCTGCTTTACAATTTGTTTACAGCTGCGGGTTTTGAGTGCGGACTCCTTTCCACCGTAAAGATCATGGTGGGTAGTGTTGAACATAAAGCAACACATACCACGCCAGATAGCATTACCATCAATAAGTATTTGGCTGAGATGGTAGCAGCCGGAGTTACCTTCTGTTTTATGGAAGTGAGCAGCCACGGTATTCATCAAAAGCGTACCGAAGGCCTCCATTTTGCAGGGGGAATTTTTACCAATTTAAGTCACGACCACCTAGACTATCACAAAAGTTTTAAGGAGTATCGAGATGTAAAGAAGGCGTTTTTTGATCAGCTTCCTAAGAAAGCATTTGCACTTGTGAATGCAGACGATAAGAATGGAGCGGTAATGGTGCAGAACACCAACGCTAAAATCTATACCTATGCTTTAAAGAGTTATGCCGATTACAAAGCTCAGATATTGGAAAACCAATTTTCTGGTTTATTGTTGAAAATCAATCAGAATGAACTATGGGTGAAGCTTATCGGAAGTTTTAATGCGTACAATTTGTTAGCCATTTATGCGACTGCTGAATTATTGGGGCTAGAGCAGATGGAAACCCTACAATTGCTCAGCACCCTTGAAAGTGTAGATGGGCGTTTCCAATTTACAATTTCGGAAGAATCAAAAATTACTGCAATTGTTGATTATGCGCATACCCCAGATGCACTCAAGAATGTATTGCAAACCATCAATACCATTCGTACGGGAAATGAATCTTTGATCACGGTGGTGGGCTGTGGTGGTGATAGAGATGCTGAAAAACGACCAAAAATGGCCAAAATTGCAGCGCAACTGAGTACGAAGGTCATTTTAACCAGTGATAATCCACGTACAGAAGACCCCAACAAGATCATTGAAGACATGGAAGCGGGCGTTCCTCCTGAACATTTTAAGAAAGCACTATCCATTACCGATAGAAAGCAAGCAATTAAAACAGCGTGCCAGATGGCCGACACCAACGACATCATTCTTATCGCGGGTAAAGGACATGAGACTTATCAAGAAATCAACGGAAAGCGTACCGATTTTGATGATTTTAAGATTGTACGCGAATTACTAACCGCCCTAAATAAATAATATGCTGTACTATTTATTCGATTTCCTAGAAAAAAATTACCAGATGCCGGGGGCGGGCCTCTTTGGCTTTATCACCTTCCGTGCAGCATTAGCGATCATTACGTCATTGATCATTGCCACATTCTTTGGAAAAAAGATCATCCGCATTTTACAGCGCAAACAAATGGGAGAGCAGATTCGCGACCTTGGTCTTGAGGGGCAAAATGAAAAGGCTGGAACGCCTACCATGGGCGGACTCATCATCATTCTGGCCACCTTGGTTCCAGTACTGCTGTTTGCGAGATTGGACAATATCTACGTCATCATGCTCATCGTTACCACAGTTTGGATGGGAGCCATTGGCTTTTTGGATGACTATTTGAAAAAGTTTAAAAAGGATAAGGCCGGGTTACCGGGTATATTTAAGGTAATTGGACAAGTGGGCCTTGGAATTTTTGTGGGTGCCGTGATGTTCTTTCATCCCGATGTAACCATCAAAAGAGAAAAAATCAATCCGGTGAATGCTCAAGAAGAACTCACCCAGAATTCGCCCGTTGAATTTTATGAGGCGGAACGATCGCTTCAAACTACGATTCCCTTCGTTAAACAAAACGAATTTAATTACGAGACGCTTGTGGGCTGGCTCGGGGAAAATGCAAAAGATTATGTGTGGCTTATTTTTATTCCCATCGTAATCTTCATCATTACTGCGGTATCCAACGGTGCCAATCTCACAGATGGTATTGACGGATTGGCCGCAGGAACTTCCGCAATTATTGCGGTGACCCTCGCCCTGTTTGCATGGGTGTCTGGTAATGCGATTTTTTCAGATTACCTCAATGTGATGTACATCCCCAATACTGGAGAGGTGACCATCTTTATCACGGCATTTGTGGGTGCGTTAATCGGCTTTTTGTGGTATAATGCATTTCCTGCACAGGTATTTATGGGCGATACAGGGAGTTTGACCATTGGCGGAATCATCGCCGTAATTGCCATTATCATTCGAAAGGAATTGTTGATACCGCTGCTTTGTGGCATTTTCTTAGTTGAAAATATTTCGGTTGTGCTGCAGGTGAGTTGGTTCAAATATACCCGGAAAAGATTTGGCGAAGGGAGACGAATTTTTAGGATGTCACCACTGCACCACCATTACCAGGTGAAGGGTTTTCATGAAAGTAAAATTGTAACTCGATTTTGGATTGTGGGGATTTTCCTTGCCATTCTAACGATCGTGACACTGAAAGTTCGATAAGAAGTGAAATCAAGTACATGAAAAAGGAGCGGCTGGTCATATTGGGAGGAGGAGAAAGTGGTGTGGGCACCGCGATCCTCGGAAAAAAGCTAGGTTACGAAGTATTTGTGTCCGACTTCGGAACGATTAAGAAAGGATACAAAAACGTTCTTGAACATCATGGATTAGATTGGGAAGACGGCGGTCATACCGAGGCAAAGATTGTAAATGCTGACCTCGTAATGAAAAGTCCGGGTATTCCTGATTCCTCAGCAATTGTGAAAACAATAAAAGCCAAACAGATCACTATCGTTTCTGAAATTGAGTTTGCTGCCCGATATACCGATGCAACCATTGTGGGAATTACAGGAAGCAATGGTAAGACCACTACGGCGAGCTTGACGTATGCATTGCTCAAAGAGGAATTGAATGTGGCCTTGGGTGGAAATATCGGAAAGAGCTTTGCGGAACAGGTGGCCGAAGGTACCTATGAAAACTTTGTGCTTGAAATAAGCAGTTTTCAGTTGGATGACGTCATTGATTTCGCGCCACATATTGCAGTACTCACCAATCTCAGTCCAGACCATTTAGATCGATATAACTATGATTATGATGCTTATATCGCCGCTAAATTTAGAATAACGATGAATCAGACTTCGGCCGATTATTTCATTTATGACGCCGATGACAAAGACATCGAACGATGGTTAGTCCATCATGAAATACAAGCAAAAAAATTGCCTTTTTCCCTTCAAAAGGAAGTGAAAGAAGGCGCATATATAAAGAATAACGAAATAGTAATAACCTTAGATAACACCCACACTACTATGCCAATCGCATCACTCGGACTACAAGGACAACACAATGTAAAAAACGCCATGGCGGCGAGCACTGTGGCCACCTTATTAAAAATTAGAAAAGCAACCATTCGTGAAAGCCTTGAGCGCTTTCAAGGGGTAGAGCACCGCCTGGAAAAGGTGCTCAAGATTAACAATGTTATGTACATCAATGACAGCAAAGCCACCAATGTGAATGCAACGTTTTATGCGCTGGATAGCATGGAGTCGCCTACGGTTTGGATTGTTGGCGGGGTAGATAAAGGAAATGATTATTCTCAGCTGCTTCCCTTGGTGAATGAGAAGGTGAAGGCCATTGTGTGTTTGGGGGTCGATAATGAAAAAATCAAGCAAGCCTTCGGAAATATCGTTGATCTCATGGTGGAAACCGCCGGGATGGAAGAAGCTGTAAAAGTGGCGTATAAAATAGCCGAGCGAAATGACACTGTGCTGTTGAGTCCGGCTTGTGCAAGTTTCGATCTGTTCGAAAATTACGAAGATCGTGGTAGACAATTTAAGGACGCCATTCGAAACTTGTAGTAGGTAGGGTTACTTGGTAACACTAGAAAATAAAAAGTAGAATATAATTGTGAAGCAAATTTTTAAGAACATACAAGGGGATAAATCCATTTGGGCAGTGGCCGGATTGTTGGCGTTGTTTTCGTTCTTACCCGTGTACAGTGCCAGTAGCAATTTGGCGTATCTGTATGGCGATGGCAATACATTTAAGTTTTTACTGAAGCATTTGGCGCATCTTCTATTGGGTTTTGCCATATTGTACGGGGTTCATAAAATTCCATATCATTACTTTAAAGGCTTGTCGATTATCGCTTTACCCGTGGTGGTTCTTCTGCTCATTTTTACAATGGCGCAAGGAAATACCATTGAAGGCGCAAATGCCAGCCGGTGGATACGAGTGCCCTTTGTAGGAGTTACGTTTCAGACTTCTACGCTGGCTGCTGTTGTTCTGCTTACCTATGTAGCGCGTTATCTTACTCGAATAAAGGATAAAACAGTCACGTTCAAAGAAACCTTATTGCCGTTGTGGCTTCCAGTGTTTTTGGTATTGGCACTTATCTTACCAGCAAACTTTTCAACCACCGCCATCATATTTGCTATGGTGGTTGCTTTGGTTTTTATTGGAGGCTATCCGTTGCGCTACCTTGGAATTATTCTGGGTGCAGGTCTAATTGTACTTACCCTATTTGTGCTTACAGCGAAGGCCTTTCCAGGGGTTTTTCCTAACCGTGTGGATACCTGGATGAGTCGTATTGAGAACTTCACCGATAAGGAAGATACCGAAGGCGATTATCAAATCGAGAAGGCAAAGATTGCGATTGCTTCTGGCGGTGTTAGCGGTCTAGGCCCAGGAAAGAGCATTCAGAAAAACTTTTTGCCCCAATCGTCATCCGACTTTATCTACGCAATCATTGTTGAAGAATTCGGCATTTTGGGCGGACTGTTCCTTATGTTTTTGTACTTGCTATTGTTATTCAGGTTGGTAATTGTTGCCCATAAAGCCACTTCGATGTTTGGCAAATTGTTGGTCATCGGGGTTGGATTGCCCATTGTGTTTCAAGCCTTGATCAATATGGCCGTTGCGGTGGAATTGTTTCCAGTTACGGGTCAGACATTACCCTTGATCAGTAGCGGTGGAACCAGTATCTGGATGACCTGCTTGGCCTTGGGCATGGTCTTGAGTGTGGCGGCAAAACGAGAAATTCAAAAGAAAGAAACCGAAGAAGGGGAAGTTATTGAGAATCCATTAGATGTATTGAGCGAAACCATATGAGCAATCAGACTCCATATAAATTCATTGTAAGCGGCGGCGGTACTGGCGGACATATCTATCCGGCAATCGCCATTGCGAATGAATTGAAAGCACGTTTTCCAAAAGCGGAGTTTTTATTTGTGGGCGCTAGTGACCGTATGGAAATGGAAAAAGTGCCCCAAGCCGGCTACAAGATTACAGGGTTGTGGATTTCGGGGCTACAACGCAGCTTGAGCTTAAAAAACCTCATGTTTCCGTTTAAGTTGATTTCTAGTTTATTGAAGTCGAATAGCATCATCAGAAATTTTAAACCGGATGCCGCCATTGGTACCGGAGGATATGCCAGTGCACCTTTACTCAAAGTGGCTTCGTGGAAACATATTCCCTGTGTCATTCAAGAGCAAAACAGTCACGCGGGTATCACAAACAAATGGTTAAGCGGGTCTGTGGATAAAGTTTGCACGGCGTATGAAGGCATGGAGCAATTTTTTCCAAAGGAAAAAATTGTGCTTACGGGCAATCCGGTACGTCAAGATTTGCTGGAAATAGCCAGCAAGAGAAAACAAGCGCAGCAACACTTTAATTTGAATTCACAAAAAACTACGGTTTTAGTACTTGGCGGAAGTTTAGGCGCTCGCAAAATCAACCAATTGGTAGCAAAAGCTTTGCCGTTCTTTACGTCTGAAGAAGTTCAGCTCATCTGGCAGTGTGGCAAGCTGTATGAATCTGAATACAAAGGGAATGCTCACGAAGCCATTCAAGTGCATGCATTTTTGAATCGTATGGATTTGGCCTATGCCGCGGCCGACATCATCATTTCTCGCGCTGGGGCGCTCTCTGTTTCAGAATTGTGTTTGGTAGGAAAGCCTGTGATTTTTATACCATCACCTAACGTGGCTGAAGACCATCAGACCAAGAATGCCTTGGCCATTTCTGAAAAAAAAGCGGCTATTTTATTGCGTGAGAGCGAAGCAGACGAAAATTTTGAAAACGTATTGAGGGAACTGTTTCGGAATGAAGCTTTGCAACAAGAATTGTCAGAAAATATGGCCCGTT
>JAWWCH010000114.1:0-6073 GCA_033720575.1 Marinirhabdus sp. | reverse complement strand
TAGATTGAATTTAAACAAGGCAAAAATACGGGTTTTGCTGTTGTTCTACAAGATTGGTAGGTGAAATTTCGACTCCGCTTGAGGTGATCAGATCAATCTGTGTTTTCACGTTGTAAAATGGCGATATCTTCGAGCAATCGATCAATCTCTTCCGGGAGTGTACCATCGTAAAATCCGCGAATGCGTTTTTTAGTATCAACCAACACAAAATTCTCGGTGTGTATCAGTTCGTACTCGTTATAAGGTGCGTCTTTTGCCGCGAGATAACTCTTTCTGGCGAGATCGTAGATTTGCTTTTTATCGCCTGTGACCAGATTCCATTTCTGCGGATTCACTCCTTTTTCTAGGGCATATTTTTTCAGTTGGGCCACGGTATCTACTTCGGGCTGCACCGTATGTGAAAGTAGCAAGACGTCTTGTTCATCGCGAAGTCGCTCCTGAATTTTCACCATATGATCTGTCATGATGGGGCAGATGGTTTGACAGGTAGTGAAGAAGAAATCTGCAACATAGATTTTGTCGGCATAATCCTTTTCGGTCACCGTTTTGCCGTTTTGGTTCGTCAATTCGAAATCGGCAATGGTGTGATATTTTTTGGTATAGTGCAAGGTGCTGTCTACCAATTCCGCATTTACTTCAGAAGGCTGATACACTGGAAGTACCTCTTTCGGCTTTAAGATTGAGTATATCGCCGCTATGATAACCATTGACAGGACAGCAAGCACGACTAAAAAAAACTTGTATTTCGCAAAGAACTGAAGCATAAGATCCACTACATTTTCTGCAAAATTACGACCCAAAATGCACAACTAAAAGTGTAACACACAATACTTTTTAGCGTCAAACCGATCAAGTTTTATTTATTTTTAATTGAAGTGGCAAAAGGTTACTTTTGTGGCTTCAAATTTGCAGACCCATCTGCAAAACAAGACGAACGATTATGAGTCCATTTGCCGTTAAAGCAATTCAGCTATTACTTAGCTTATCCATATTAATTATACTACACGAACTCGGACATTTTATTCCGGCGAAACTGTTTAAGACGCGAGTAGAAAAGTTTTTTCTGTTTTTCGATGTAAAATTTGCACTGCTGAAAAAGAAAATCGGTGAGACCACCTACGGTATTGGTTGGCTTCCATTAGGAGGGTACGTGAAAATTGCCGGAATGATTGATGAGAGCATGGACAAAGAGCAGATGGCCCAACCACCACAGCCGTGGGAATTTAGAAGCAAACCGGCTTGGCAACGACTCATCATTATGTTGGGTGGTGTTACGGTGAACATCATCGTGGGAATGGTAATTTACATTCTGCTGTTTTATAACAACGGGCAACGCATTATCACCACCGATAACCTTCCCAATGGATTTTCAGTAGCCCAGGAATTTAAAGATCTTGGATTTCAGGATGGAGATCAGGTATTGCAATTGAATGGCAAAGACTTTGAAAACTTGAACGATTTGAACCGCTACCTCATGCTTCGGGATGTGGAGTCGTTAACCGTGGTACATCCTAACGGAACTACGGAAACCATTGCGTTACCAGAAGATATTGGGATGGATATGTTCAAAAAAGGCATTCGCGAGCCATTTCAACCTATGCGAACTACCGTCATCGATACAATTTATCCTGACCTTCCAGCGGGGAAGTCGGCGCTACAAGTTGGCGATCGCGTAATTCAAGTGAATGGAAAGGACGTAAGCAGCTTCATGAGCATGTCTGAAATTGTGCGGGATTCGCCCGAAAAGCCAGTGGCACTTACTGTTTTGCGAAATGGTCAAGAATTGGAATTCACCGTTACGCCAAATGAAAAGGGACAATTGGGGATTAATAATTTGGCCAGAGAATATAAAAACAGCTACGAACAAGTAACCTATAGTTTTGGTGAGAGTATTGGCGGCGGTATTGAATACGGCTACAATGTGCTCAAAGACTATGTATATCAGTTCAAATATGTATTCACTGCGGAAGGGGCTACCCAGATTGGTGGCTTCGGAGCGATTGGAGGATTGTTTCCAGACACTTGGGATTGGACGAGCTTTTGGCACACTACCGCACTCATTTCAATCATCTTGGCATTTATGAACATCTTGCCTATTCCGGCCTTAGATGGGGGACATGTAATGTTCTTATTGTATGAAATGATTTCCGGCCGTAAACCGAACGACAAGTTTATGGAATATGCCCAAATGGTTGGATTTTTCTTGTTGATCGGATTGGTATTGTTCGCGAACGGGAACGATATTTATAGGTGGCTATTTGAGTAGCGAACACTATTTTTCAGCAATTACTTCTATCATCATCGGGCAAAACAGTGTGGCTCCCTCTGTTTTTTCAAGTTGTTGGTGGGCTTCAAAAGCAGCATCCACTTCTTTTTGGGTTAACAATCCAGCTTTTGCTAATCTTGGAAAGTAGCTGTAATAAAACGTTTTAGGCCATTGCCATTCCAAGTTGGTCGGCGTGGCTAATTTGGGCATAAGTCGGAGACCGCTCACAGTCATACCCATTTCCATAAATATCCGTGGTAGCTCACGTCCGATATCGATTTCGCCGGCTTGTTCTTTAAAACTTTGCAGACATGCAGTTATCGCCTTGTCTAGAGCAGGAAATTTGGGTTCGGTTTGGTGGGTACGCCAATCGTAATATTCATGAATGACCATTTTACCACCCGGCTTGAGCGCCTTACATACCTTTTGTAAAATTTCTTTTGGGTTCGATATCCATGCGAGTGCCCAACGGCAATACACCATGTCCAAACTATGTGGTTCAAGATTGAGATCGTCAAAATTAGCACAGATACCTTCCATGTTCAGGTGGAACAAGTCTGCGGTTTTGTTGAAGTGATCGATATATCCTTCATCCAAATCCACACCAATTACTTTTCCTTCCTTCCCCACAATATAGGCTAGTTCTTTACTGCAAAAGCCAGGGCCACAACCCAAATCCAATATGGTCTGACCGGCCGTAAAACCAGCGGTGTTCCACCCTTTTCGGGCTTCAGAAGCCCAAATTTGATGTTGTACTCCGAGTCTGTGCAACTCTTGAGCATCTGTTCCGAGGATATAAGGGGTTGATTGTTTTGCCATGAACAAATAGTTTAGGGTTCTAAGATAAGCAATACTTATGCGGTCATGTTATCTAACGCATTGATTGTTTTGTTTTGCAATGACCGTACGAATGATAAAAACGTGTCCACATCTTTTTTGGTGGTTGCCAGCCCCACTGAGACCCTAGTTGCACCACGCATTTTTTTAAGCGTAGCAATCATGTCTCTATAATCTCCTTGTGTTCTTGTCGAAAAATACCTAGCTAATTCTTGGTTGGATACGCAATTATTTACTTCATCAAGACCTGGATTGCAAAAGCAACCGGAACGAATCGAGATGCGTTTTTTATTTGCCAATTGCTCTACTGCTTCAAATGGAATCAGGGCATTATCTGAGTCAAAAAAGGTCATGATTAGCGTTCCGCCAACGTTAGATCGGTCTTTCGGACCAAAAATTCGTACTTGTGGTGCTCCAGTGTCATGCCGCAATTCTGTAAGTTGCTCGTACACATACTTTGCAAGCGATGTAACCCGTTCATTGATTCGGTTCAATCCAACTTCCTCTATAAATTCCAATCCAATTTTTATCGCTGGAATGTCTAAATAATTGATGGTACCGTTTTCAAAACGTTCGTGATTTGGGGCTAAAAAGTGGGACGCACTTCTTACTGCGGCCAGTGTTACAGTACCACCTGCAAACCAAGGTTTTTTGAGCAAGTGGAATTTGTCTTTTTTAACCAACAAACATCCGAGACCCGTTGGATATCCAAAAATTTTATAGAAAGAAATGGTCACAAAATCAGGTTGGTATTTGGTCAGGTCTAGTGTTGTGGTAGGAGCGAAGGCTGCAGCATCCAAAAGTACGTCCCAGCCTTTTGACTGTGCGCGCTTGATCCAATCTAACGTATGTTTTACCCCAGATACATTCGACTGCGCCGGATATGCAAAAAGTTTGTGCTTTGCGTCTGTATCTGTAGAAAGTTCTTGGTCTAACTGTGTGGCATCTATTTGTAGATCTTCATACTGAATAGTAGCATAGGTAAACGCGCCGTTTTTACCGCGACAATATTCTCGAATACCATTCACCGAATTGTGGTTGTCTGCCAATAATAACAATTGGCTCGCTTCAGAAAAGGGATAACATTCACCCACTATTTTAAGAGCCCCAGAGGCATTCGGCGTAAAAATGCAATAGTAGTCTTCCGCATTAAAGAATTCTAGCACTTTTTTTCGGGCATCTTCAACTAGTTGTGTTGCCAATTGAGAGGTGGGATTGGTGGAATGTGGGTTGCCGAAAACATTGCCCCTTAGTAGCATATTATGTTTTTTGAGCTGTTGTTGGGCGTACATGTTTCCTCCCGTATAATCCAAATACACATGGTTCTGAGCAGATAAATGTGGGTATTCCCGGTTTCGCAATTGGTTGAAGTAGGCATCGTGCGCCAAGGCATCAGAAGAAGTGCTCGTCTTTCTTTGGAAAAGTCCTGTTAGCATGGTTCAAAATTTGGTAATTAGCAGCATCTAAAGTACTAAATCAATGCATTTTACCATATCTGATTCGCAATGAAAATTTTTGTTGCAGAAATTTTTGTGACTATTGAAATAGAGTCGTATCGTGGAATTCCCTTTAAATTCGGGCGAATAAAACAGAACAAACGTTTACAAATGTTTATAAACGATAGTAAGTGTGTAAAGGTCGAATAAAATTTGGACCCCGTCCCATATTTGCACTGTTGAAACGATTCAACGACGGTTACCAGACCGACTCTGGAAAATATCTTAACTGTTTAATTATTAAAATTTAAAATTATGAACGCACTTAGAAACAAAGTACAGTTGATTGGAAGATTGGGACAAGACCCAGAAATTGTAACGTTTAACGACGGAAACAAAATTGCAAAATTCACAATGGCTACAGATGATAGCTACAAAGACAAAGACGGCAACAAAGTTGATCGTGCTCAATGGCACAATGTTGTGGTTAAAGGTGGATTGGTGAACGTGGTTGAAAATTATGTGACCAAAGGGCAAGAAATTGCCGTTGAGGGAAAATTAACAAGCCGCTCGTGGGATGATAAAGATGGAAGCAAGCGCTACATCACCGAGGTTCTGTGTAATGAATTACTGATGTTATCAAAATAAGTTGACAAAGATTTAAAAATGCGAGAGTATGAAGTTATCCAAACATCATACTCTCGCTTATTCTTTACTTCATAAAAACATTAACTGTCATTAATATTTATCGCCAACTCACTTCTAGCACCTTTTGCATCCAGTTTAAATATATTTTGCTGATGTTCCACGGAATTTGATCTAATAAAATATCGAGCGATTTTTGTTCGACTTGTAATTTATAAGTGAAATCGCCATCTTCTAACTGGCCCTCGCGAAGTAGAAACGATTCCCGTAACCCGACTATCGTTGTATTATTTAGTGGCTTCCAATGTTCCGTGATGGCTACTAACATTTGGTCTGCCATCTCTTTTTCTGCGGTCGTGAGAGGCCTATGTATAGCTAAAGGTTCTGAAACAAGCATGCCGCACAGCACTTTTTGTATCACCAATTCATATTCTGGCACATTTTCGGCGCCCGTAGCTACATATCCTAATAAATGCACTGCTCGTTCTTGCGCTTCTCCATTTACAAATACATCATGTTGTATTAACTCAAGCCTAGAAAAAAGCATTCCCATATAAGGGGCTGTTAGTACGAGGCCAGCATTTTGGATGAACAACGGATCTATCAATTCTCTTTCCATTTTTTTAATTTTAAAGTGCATCTAATCCTACTCGTACTGTCGTCAACCATTGTCCTTCAGCCATATTATGAGTCACACCCGAAATAAATGCGTCACCATTAAATCGTTTTCCCAACCCTTTAACGGTAAGGAGGTTGTTGGGCTTAACCTTTGCACTGCCTTGAAACGTGATTGTTCCTTTGTATCTGGAAAGGCGAGATTTGAGAAGGAATGCATCGGCGCAATATTGTACTTCTTCCTTTGTCATACCGTCAGGCAAGTGTAACAAAT
>JAWWCH010000113.1:0-6078 GCA_033720575.1 Marinirhabdus sp. | reverse complement strand
TACAAGCGTGGTTTTACCTGTACCTGCGTAGCCTTTCAACAAAAACACTTCATCATTTCCCTCTTGCAGAACAAATTTTGACAACAACTGCAGGGTAACTTCCTGTTTAGCAGTGGGGGTATGTTGAAAATCGTGTTTGAGCAAGCTGTAAAAGCGCGAGGCATCCATAAAACAAGTGGGTTGAAAGGCTAAAGATAGGCAGGTTTTTTTCGGATTTTGGAATACCAAACAAAAAAAAATTGTAGATTTGTTACCAACCAAAAGAGACAAACTTTTAAATTAAACTGAAACATCTAATGAAAATTGTACTTCAAATAGTTCTATGGATTGCTATCATCTTTTTAGGATATAAATTATATGGTTCTATTACGGGCCCTATTGAGTTCAACAAGATTAAGGAGGCACGATACAAAAAAGTAATTGTAAACCTACAGGATATTCAAGCGGCACAATTGGCCCACCAAGAACTTACAGGTGATTTTACAGGTAGTTTTGACAGTTTGGTTCGGTTTATCGATACTGCTAAGTTCGCGATTACACAAAGACGTGACACGAGTTATGCCGACGTTGAGAAGAATAAGGCATTTGGTTTAGATCCTCAAACTGGTGGATATATCCTTGAAGATATCATCATTGACACCCTGCGTTTTACACCAGTGCGTGATTCGCTTTACGGTGGAACAGATCGATACAAAACCATGATGAATATTCCTGTGGAAGGGGTAGATGAGAAAATCCAGATGCAAGCGGGCAAATACATGAAGAATGACGTGAACTACTCTGTATTCGAAGCGAAAGTTCCAAAAACAATCCTGCTTTCCGATCAAGATAAAGACCTCTTGGCACAAGAACTACAGGTGATATCGGTTGACGGTGTGAATGGAGAATATATCAAGGTAGGTTCTATGAACGAAGTGAACACCAGTGGAAATTGGCCTAAAAACCTAGAAACTGCAAGAAAAAACTAACATAACCGAAACAAATAATCGATTGTCCGTTCAAGTAAATTTGACCGGACTTTCTTTTTTGGTCAAAAGTCAAGACCAAAACCAAGTACTGCATTATTCTGAACGCACCTTTGAAGCACAATACGCGCCACAAGATATCTTGGCCGTTTTAGAGAGCGAGATACAGTCAAACCCCATTATTAAAGAGTGCAAAGAAATTTGTGTGGTGTATGCCATGAATGCGTATACCTTAGTTCCCGAATCCTTATTCGATGAAACCAAGCTCAGTGAATATCTAAAGTTCAATACAAAAATTTTGGCGGGCGATTTTGTTACCTTCGATAAAATTGATTCTCATAACATCAATATCGTGTACGTTCCATTGGTGAACCTGAACAACTATTTTTTTGAGACCTTTGGTAGTTTTCAGTACTTTCATGCCACTACCATCCTTCTTACACAACTGTTGGATGCAGAAAAAGGGGCATTGGCTCCTTGTGCTTATGTTCATGTAACAAAAGACCATATTGATGTGATCGCGCTTGAAAAGGATCAATTGGTACTCTGCAATTCATATCCTTACAAAACCCCGGAAGATTTGGCCTATTACGTGCTATTTGCCTTCGAACAAATTCGTTTTAATCCGAATACGGTTCGAACTACGCTGTTGGGTGCCATCTCGGAAGATGATCCAAATTTCGCCATACTATATACCTATATCCGAAATATTAGTATCGACCAAGAATTGGGTGATACAACTATTGGATCTTTACAGCCTCACGAACAGTTCATTTTGAAAAAAGCCTGACAACGTGCGGATAATCTCAGGAAAATATAAGGGAAAGCGGTTGATGGCTCCAAAAAATTTGCCGGTGCGCCCCACTACAGATTTTGCAAAAGAAGCCCTTTTCAACATTCTGAACAATCAATACTATTTCGAAGAGCTACAGGTGCTCGATTTGTTTGCCGGTACCGGAAACATCGGTTTCGAATTTGCCTCACGGGGCTGTCCTTCGGTAACCAGTGTTGACGCACATTCAGGCTGCGTTCGATATATCCATAAAATTTCCGAAGAGCTCTCCTTGCCCATTACAGCGGTAAAATCTGATGTCATGAAATATGTTGAAGCAACACCGCATAAATTTGACATCATTTTTGCCGATCCACCCTATGATTTTGATCTCCAGACATTAACGGATTTATCTGATAAAATTTTAAGTGAAAATTTGTTGAAACCTGATGGAATTCTTATCATTGAACACACTAAACATCACGATTTAAGTGAAGTCGCTGGTTTCGAGGAAGCTAGGAAATACGGTGGTTCAGTGTTCAGTTTTTTTACACACCTAATATGACATCCCCATTCCCCAAAAAAATCGACTTGGAATTTGCCAATGTTGAACTGCACGAAAACTTTATCATTTCAACCATAAACGAAGGTGTACTTTTTGATCACGCCGAAAAACGTGTCATGTTTGAACTATTTGACACCTACTATAGCGATAACGCTTTCGTGTATATCGGCATCCGAAAGAACGACTATACCATAAATCCCGTCTGTTATATAAATTCTTATGACCCGGCTAGACTCAGAGGTGTGGCCATAGTAAGCAACGCCGTTCGATCTATTGAAATTTCTTCCTACGAAAAACAGTTTTTTGAGGGTCCCTTCCAGATCTTTTCAACACTTGAAGAAGCGAAAGAATGGGCCCAACACATGAAACAAAAGCAACACGCACGATAAATGAGAGAACCATTACGAGATACTGAGGCAAAAACTATCATACAACTCCCGTTTGCACAATTAGAGATTTATGATGATTATGTGATCTCAACGATTAACGAAGGCGTCGTCTTTGATACCCCCCATCTTGAAAAGCTTCATGAAGTTTTTGTGTTGTATTTTCCAAACAGACCGTTCGGCTATATCGCCAACCGGGTAAATGACTATACGGTGAATCCTATCTGCTACGTAAAGGCCAAATTGTTGGAACAAATGGCCGGCATGGCGGTATGGTGCCACACCGAACGAAATTACCAAACAGCGGTCTTTACAAAACCTTTTTTTCCTAGAGCATACGAACCGTTCTTCAAGTTGGAAGAGTGTGTGCTGTGGATTGAAAAACAGCTGGAGTCTGATAGGTAACCCCTTGAAATGCACATAATTTGTCGTATCTTTCAGTTATGGTTGCTGTAAAAAAGATTCGATTGGATTTTGTCGAAGTGGAAATTTTCGAACACTTCGTCGTTTCTACCATTGATGAAGGTGTTACCTTCGGAAAAACCCAATTGGATGAGCTTTTCGAATTGTTTTCAACCTACTACAAAGACAGACCCTTTGTCTCTATTGCCAACCGAAAAAATGATTATACCATAGATCCAAACCTATTGAGCACAAAGAAACATCCAGAGCTCATTGGCATTGCTGTGGTATATTACACCAAAGCAGCGAAAGACATAGCCACCTTCGAAAAAAAATTCTATCCCGGAAATTTTGAAGTATTTAAATCGTTAAGCGCAGCAAAACAATGGAGTCTAGAATTGCTAGAAGATCATTTAAAAAAAGCAGGCCTATAAGCCGGATTCTGTATCACACCAGTGGCGCAACCCTTATCATTTATCTGGATGGCACATTACTGAACCATTCTAGCTGCCTACCCTCCAGCTACGAGCGGGTACTCTTAACGCTGGTATACGTGGCATTTCACCGCATAGAGTTTACCTGATTTCACTACAGCATTACCTGTACATTCTTTCTGTTGCACTTGTCCTAATCACGCTCGAGGCGTGACCGACGGCTGTTAGCCGCTATGCTTCCCTATGGTGTCCGGACTTTCCTCTCCCAACACTGTCGAGAGCGATAAGGCGACCTGCGCTACAAAAGTAGTTGAATGTTAATAAAAACAGCAAAAAGAAAGTTTGTATTTTTCTCAAACTAGCGTGGCATACTTATATTTGTTTTGTCACTATGGAACACTTCATTGTATCGGCCAGAAAGTACCGTCCCACTCTGTTTAAGGATGTTGTGGGGCAACAAGCCATCACCAGTACGCTCGAAAATGCAATAGCCAACAACCATTTGGCTCAAGCCCTGTTGTTTACTGGACCTCGAGGGGTGGGAAAAACCACTTGCGCCCGTATATTGGCCAAGAAAATCAATCAAGATGGTACCGAAACTGGAGATGAAGACTTTGCGTTCAATATTTTTGAATTGGATGCGGCTTCCAATAATTCTGTAGATGATATCAGGAACCTCATTGACCAAGTGCGAATTCCTCCTCAGGTGGGTACCCACAAGGTATATATTATCGATGAGGTGCACATGTTATCTTCTGCAGCTTTCAATGCGTTTCTGAAAACCTTGGAAGAGCCCCCAAAGCACGCTATTTTCATTTTGGCCACCACAGAAAAGCACAAAATCATTCCCACAATTCTATCGCGTTGTCAGATTTTCGATTTTAGACGCATTACCGTTCAGGATATCAAGGGCCATTTGGTGGATGTTGCTGCTGCTGAAGGAGTACAGGCCGAAGACGATGCACTACATATCATTGCTCAAAAGGCAGACGGAGCTTTACGTGACGCATTATCCATTTTCGACAGGGTGGTGAGTTTTAGTGGAAAAAACCTTACGCGGGAAGCAGTTACCGAAAATCTGAATGTCTTAGATTACACGTACTACTTCAGCATTACAGATTTGCTCATTGAGAATAACATTCCGGATGTATTGTTGTCTTTCAATACGATATTATCGAAAGGCTTTGACGGACATCATTTTATCATGGGGTTGGCTTCACACTTCAGAGATCTTTTGGTGTGTAAAAATCAAGAAACGATTAGGCTTCTGGAAGTTGGTGAACAAGTGAAAGCCATGTATTTTGAACAATCGCAGAAAACGGCTGCTGGTTTTTTGGTGGAAGCCATACAGCTTGCCAATTCATGTGACTTGAGTTATAAATCCAGTAGAAATCAACGCCTTTTGGTAGAACTTTGCCTGATGCAACTTGCCTCACTTACTGCGGCAGGCGAAAAAAAAAAGTCTAGTGTAGCCGAAGAACGTTTTGTACTTCCCCCCTCCTATTTTAAGGATGTTCAGCCCAAGTCTATACCCACTGAACAGCCACCCATCATTGAACGTCAGCCCGCAGCTACCCAAATCCAACATGCTGAACGCAATGCGGAATCCGCTCCTGCTGAAAGCGCACCACAACGTCCAAAAGTTGATCCACAACCGGCAAATTCGGAAGTAGCTGAATCACAACCCAATACTAACGAACGCCCAGAAAAAGTTGCAGAGAAATCAGCCGAAAAAGTCATTGAGCGCCCACAAATTCTGGCAGAGCGAAATGCCCAGAAAGTTTCGGCACTTTCGTTAAAAAGCATCAAGAAAAAACAAGAACTTCAAAAAGAGTTGGTGGCCAATCAGCCCGATCAAGAAAATCTGCCACGGGAGTCATTTACGGAAGAGGCCATGCTTTCGGCCTGGAAAACCTATACCGAGAAGATGCAATCCGAGGGCAATTACAACCTTCACTCCCACTTGGCTATGGGATCACCACGATTAGAAGGAAATTTGCTGCATTTGGAATTTCCGAATTATACGATTAAGACCGAGGTAGAACGTGCCAAATATGAACTTTTGGGCTATTTGCGCGAACAACTCAACAATTACGACGTTGATCTTTCTATCGAAGTGAACGAAGCTGAGGTAAAACGATACGCCTATACTTCAAAAGAGAAATACGAGAAATTGAGAGAGAAAAACCCATTGCTCGATAAACTGCGTCAAGATTTCGATCTAGAAATCTAAAGTACCGAATTTCCCTGCTCAAATTACTACTTTTGTAGCATGACCAAAGAATCACAGATTAAAATGCTCGGACTCAAATTACCAACCGATCCGCGGTGGGTGAATATTGTTGAAATGAACATTGAAGAAATTTTGACAGATCACGCCTATTGTGAGCAGAAAGCGGCCTCTACTGCCATATCCTTAATCGTTTCCTTCCCAGAATACACTGAACTCGTTCAAGAAATGGTGTTGTTGGCAAAAGAAGAAATCAGCCATTTTAAAATGGTGCATGATAAAATTCTTGAACGTGGATGGGTAATGGGGCGCGACCGCAAAGAT
>JAWWCH010000112.1:0-6121 GCA_033720575.1 Marinirhabdus sp. | reverse complement strand
TCCTTTTCCCATAAAAATATCGAAGCTATTTTCAACATGACATTGGTTACATTTTCCAGGAAGGTTTCCGTTGTGAACATCTTGATGACAAGCTTTACAATCGTTGAAGGCTAAGCCCGAAAACTGCTGAAACTCCTTGCCGTTTCTAGTTGTGGTTTGGTGGCACTCTTTACAATCTACCACCAAATGTTGCCCGCGCAATTTGTAATCGGCGGTTTCATGGTTGAATTTCGTTACCGGAGTAAATCCTTCCATTGAATGACATTCCAAACAATTGGTTGGGAGCGTTCCCTGATGGAAATCGTCGTGGCAACTCAAGCAATCTTGTTGCAGCCCTAAATAGGTGTCTTTGTTTTTTCGAAGCGACGCATCGGCAATGTTTGAAGGGTTGTGGCACTCACGGCAATCTACCGAAGCATGTGCCCCTTCTAGACGATACCCGGCCCGCGTATGGTCAAAGTTTTGTTCGTTGAATCGAACCATATCAAATTTTCGGCCGTGGTGTTCACTGTGGCATTCAAAACAATTTTGATTTTTCACCCTTGAGTTGGCATGCAGGCCACGATCTCGGCTGATCAGGGATTGGATTTCGTTGTGGCAATCCAAACATTTGCTATCAGACACCTTTGCTCCAAGGTCGTGGCAAAGGGTACAATTGCCCATGCCTTCAAATTTACTGTGCGCATTGGTCAAGTCGCCAGGTGAAATTTGGGCCAGGCTTGGAAGGGTTAAACCCAGCCAAAACAAGAAGATATGTGTGATTGTTTTTTGCAAATCAATGATGCTTTTTCACGGTATAGCCAAAACGTTTGGTTACTTCGACCCCTGCCCTTTCCAAAAACTTGGTTGGAAGTTCTCCCCCAGCAAAAATATAAACTAAATCGTTAGGTATTTTTGAAATTGTTCCATCTTCTAGTTCTAGAAGTACGTGGTCTTTAGTTATTTCTGAAACGTTGGAACTGTAAATAATATTGATTTCATTGGTTTCCTCAGCGTTCAAGATATTCGACTTGTTCTTTGGTTTCAATCTAGAAAAACGATCTTTTCGATATGACAAGGTAACCGTGTTGTGGTCTTTTAATAACAGCGCCGATTCAATAGCAGAATCTCCTCCACCAACCACGAGAATATGTTTGTCGGTAATCAATTCGGGTTCCAATAAACGGTAGGCCACTTTTTGGGTGTCTTCTCCGGGCACGCCTAATTTTCGAGGGCTACCCCGTCTTCCTATGGCAATTAAAACATTATTGGAGAAATGTTCGTCTCCAGCGGCCGTAATCACCTTAAAAGTGTTGTCTTTCAACGGAACAATATCTTCAATCTTGGTGTTTTCTTGAATTGAAATATCATTTTCCGAAATGACGGTATTCCATAGGTCCAGCAATTCCTGTTTGGAAGTATCATGCAACTTCACTTTGCCGTGCAGGGGCAAGTTCATAGGTGAGGTCATTACTACCTTAGAACGGGGAAACGTAAAGACAGTTCCGCCAAGAGAATCCTGTTCGAAGGTTTTGCTGGTTAACTTGTGTTTTTTGGCAGCCAATGTTCCAGAAATACCTGCTGGTCCGGCTCCAATTATGATGACATCGGTCACCTTGTTCGGATTGGGTTTTGCGGTTTTCACGATGCTTTCGATGGCTTGCTGCCCTTGTTCTACGCTGTTTTTAATTAATCCCATACCGCCCAATTCCCCCGCGATATAAAGCCCTTTCATATTGGTTTCGAAATTTTGGTTTACGTGCGGAAGTTCTACGCCCCGCTCTTCGGTTCCTATTCGAAGACTAATGGCTTCCACCGGGCAGGCATGAAAACAGGCGCCGTGACCTACGCAATTTGACGCATTTATGGCTTGTGCTTGGCCGTTGACCATTCCCAAAATATCTTGCTCGGGACAGGCTTTTATACACGCCCCACTGCCAATACAAACGTTTGGGTCGATATAGGGATGCAAAGAGACCGGTTCGTAGAGCCCTTCTTCCTTGGCGATCGCAACTTTTTCAAGCGTTTGTTTTGAGGTTTTGTTTTTCTTCCGAAGGTAGAACATAAAAATCCCAGCACAAATTATAAATACGACGCCATATGTGATTAGTTCTTCTAAATTCAAAATGTGTGGTTATAGGTTAAAAAATCCATCGGTATCCAAAGGTAAATGCTACCACTACGTGCACCACTACAATTACGAGCATAATTATGGCAAAGGGCATATGGGCTACATGCCAATACCGAAATAATTTTTTCATCTGCTCCAGACGTTGAATTTTTTTGCTGAGTGAACGCTCTTTTTTTACCGCAGAAAAGATTTTTCGTTGCTCTACTTTCGGAACCCCGTGACTTGCTAGAGATTTTTTTAGATCGCTCTTGGTAACGGTTTGTCCCTTGTTTTTGTCAATAAAGTTGAGGAACTGAACCACCGTGGTTTCATCCAAGGTATATTTTTGAGTTAAGAAAGACTGTACGTCGGTTCTAGAATTTTCTACTTCTTTAAGGCTGAGGGCTCTACCCTCAATGGTTCGTGGAATCTGCAAATATAGAAATCGGCCGATTACGCCACTGGCAACAACGGCAACCATGCTCCAAAATGCGATGGAAACAATTCCACCGAATTTGAATGCCGTGTGATATAATATTAGAACAGGGCCTAGGCTGCATAAGAAAATATGAAACTCTAACAAATATTTCAAGCGTACCCGTTTACCAAGAATATTATAGCGTTTGTGTAAAATATAAATAAATACTCCAAAGAAAATAATGAAAGTGCCAATCACCCCCAATCCCTGACCAAACAAGCCGCTTGGTTTGAACCAATCATGTCTAGGGTGGTAAAATCGTTCTTCTAGAGGCGTATCATAATAGCTATATCCAACAATTCCTAGATACAATGCAACTGCTATAACAATAAGTGCCATTGTCCATAGATATATTGAGTGTACCGTTTTGTTCATGTTAAATATTATTATACAGTATAAACTAAATTACAATTTATTTATTATTGGATAAATTAAAAGAGAGAATGCCATTAAAAATTAAAGTTCATCATTTTCACAAGCTTGTATTTGGGTACTGCTTTTTGATATTCATGTGCGCAAGTGCTGTGCTGCATGCCCAAAAAAGGGTTTCCCGTTCGTACACGGCAGACGCTATTCAATCTATTTTGATGGATGCTAACGGCGTACATTCATTGCGGGTAATTGCCATGGAAACTAAGCAGATTTCGCTTGAGGTATATGTGGAAGGTGAAATGGCTCCTGATGTGGTCGTCAATGAGAAGACTGAAGGAAACAGCATGTCATTGGGGTTTGAAACTTGGCCCTATGCCAATATTTATGACGATAAATTAGCAGCACACAAGGTGTTGAGTGTAGAGGTAGTGCTTACCCTTCCAAAAAACAAATTTGTTTCGGTGGTGTCAAAGTCGGCTAGAGTAGCGGTCACCGGAGCCTTTGAAATGCTATACATTGCTATTGAGGACCGGTCATGTACGTTACGTGATTACGCAGGAAGCGCTAACCTTCGTACCAATCGTGGAAACATTGATGTGGTCGTAAACAATGGCCTTACCAAAGCAAAGGTGAACAGTGTGTATGGAAGTGTCACTAATGCTTTGGTGTCTGATGGCAAATACACGATTTGGGCAGAAAGTATACATGGTGATATTGGGCTGCGACAAACCGAATAATATTCTCTATTTTTGCACTCCTTACTCGATTTTCTATGTCTTTAAAAAAAGCAATTGCTATCATCATTCTGGTCTTATTGATAGATCAGATTTCGAAGGTATATATTAAAACCACCTTTATTTTGGGCGATGGTTTCGACGTGTTCTCGTGGTTTAAAATCCATTTTGTGGAAAACGAGGGAATGGCTTGGGGGGCCAAAATTCCTGGAGCCTATGGGAAGTTATTTCTAACCCTCTTCAGATTGGTGGCCATTGTGGGAATTGGCTATTGGTTGTGGGATTCGGTGCGCAAAAATGCGTCTCGAATTCTGATCTTTTCCATTTCGCTCATCTTTGCAGGAGCATTGGGTAATATCATTGATTCGGTGTTTTATGGAATGATATTCAGTGATAGTTCGCAGCAGGTAGCTACTTTTATGCCTGAAGAAGGAGGGTATGGCTCTGTTTTCTACGGAAAGGTGGTCGATATGCTCTATTTTCCGTTGTGGGAAGGGGTGTTGCCTGAATGGATTCCATTTTGGGGTGGAAGCTATTTTACGTTTTTCGACCCGGTCTTCAACATAGCAGATACGGCCATCAGTGTGGGATTGGTATTACTCGTAATTTTCAATAAGAAGGCTTTTCCGAAGAAAAAAGAAAAGACTGCTGAAACAGATAATTAAAAGGCGATCTTAAAGACGGTGCCGTTGTTGGGCTCACTTTCAACCGTAATGGTGCCATCCAGAGCGTCTACTTGATTTTTGACCATAAACAATCCGATACCTCTGGTAGGGGGTCCAGAATGGAACGTTTCATAAATGTTGAACAAGCGATCTTTGTGGGCTTCAACATCAAATCCTTTCCCATTGTCTTTTACCACCAAGGTAATCTTCCCGTCATTTTCCAAGGTATAGATGTCGATCACCGGATTTCTATCGGGATGTCTAAATTGGATCGCATTACTGATCAAATTTTGTAAAATTGAAACCAGATAAGCGGGCACGTATTGGATTTGAGGTGCTTCTGAAAAATCCGTATAAATTTCAGCTTTACTTTCAGAAATCATCTTTCGCAAGCCAGAAATAGCTTCGCGGAGGCTCTCTGAGAACTCTACGACCTGTTTTTTGCCAGCTGCCTTATCATGAATGCTTACGATCTGACCCAAATGCTCTATGGTGGTGCAAAGTTCGTTTGAGATGGTTGAAAGACCCGAGATCAGTTCGATATCGTCTTTTGGGTTGTCCAAATCTTTGAGCAGTTCTAGTGACAGCTCTAAATTATTGGCATGTGATCGGAGATTATGGGAAACCAGATTGGCGTAATTGTACAGGCGTGAATTTTGGGAAGCAATCGTTTTTTTAGTCTTTTCGAGCTCTGTTTGGGTTCGCTTCTCAGCGCTGATATCTTGAAATATTCCCTTTATACCTATGATTTCCTGTTCAGCATCGAATATAGGTACGCCCATTATTTTTGCCCAAAACTGCTGTCCGTCATATTTTACCATTTGCAGCGAAGTAGAGAACGGCGTTCCCATACTGCAATCTCTATACAAATCGATAGCCTGCCCTTTGTCGTGCTCGGCAAAAAAATCGATAACGTTGGTATTCAATGAAGGCTTAAAACTTTCTGGTACGCGAAGCAACTTAGATCCATTGGCATCGAATATTGTGGTTTTTTCCTCAAAATCCAATACATAAGAACCGGCACCGGTTAGTTGTGCTAGTTGTTGATAGAAAAAATCTTCGAAAGGACTTTCCTTACGGGAATTGGGGAGGGTTTCCTGTAATAGAATTTTCTTTCTCTTTTGAGCTAAAAAATTCAAATTTACTAGTGTTTGATGGTCGCAATATAAGAAAAAAATTCAATTTGTAGGTATTTTCCTATATGATAGCTTATTCCATAGGAGCTAAGTATCGAAAGGGTTCGAAGGATAGATTCCGAAGGATCCAATACAATACTGCAATTGCAAAATATCCATAAATGAACCAGTTTTTATAGAAAAGCTGCACACGATGCTGTGCCTGGAAAATATAATTGTACAGTTTTGTGCCTATTCCATATGCGATCAACGGAAGAGACAGCACCATAAACGGATTGTAGCTAAACGCCAGATAGAGATCACCATGCAGCAACTGATGGATAGCGCGCTGTGACCCACAGCCAGGACAGTAATACCCAGTAAGTGAGTGAAATGGACACTGAAGAAAAAAGGTATGCTCTAACGGGTTAAAACTAAAATATACCATGGCAAGCGCAATCACCAAAATTCCAACGCCAACAACCTTCAGAATACGTTTATAGATGGGCTGCACCTTGAATACTTATAATAGCGATTACAATTATTAAATAAAGGAATATTCCTATTCCAATCACAGCGGCACTCCATATAGACCATTTCTTGGCATCATCGGCTGCTTTTTGAGCTTCTTCGAACCGCCCTTGATACCATAAAGAATCTACCTTTGA
>JAWWCH010000111.1:0-6168 GCA_033720575.1 Marinirhabdus sp. | reverse complement strand
TTCAACCTTCGTTCATAATTTAGAAGGTTGTTTCGTTTCATCTCATACTCGTCCATTGCTTTAATGGCATTGAGCGTATAGGTCTTTACGGTATTCTGAGTGTGAATTTTTATTTCAAATTCATCCACCTCACCAAAAACCTGCCAATACAATCTGGGAAAACTTAGGGACTCAATTTGAGCATTTTCAAAATAGATTCGTTCTGCACTCACTTGTGGGTACAGTCGTGCTAAGACCTGCTGTATCGTTCTTCCGTTAATGTGCGATAGCTCCATGCCTGCTTCAATTTTCCCTTCGGAAGACCAGTTTTTACGAACATATACGGTATCATTTTCAAAAGACAGTTCTAGTGGAAAAATTGTTCCACCAGATTTTGCGTAAGCGATATATGATTGCGCGGGAAAATCGATCGTGGTATGTGCGTTATTGATATTGCTGATCACTTTCTGAAACAGGGTCGTGGCTTCTTGTAAAGTGAAGCTATCTTTTTTGACTTCTTGCTTCACCTGCTCGTAATTTTCAATAAAATCCTTTTTGCTCGTATAGGCAAAAGGGTTGATGTGGGTTTGCTCAAGGCTAAACACCAAGTACTCCAGGTCGTATAACACATCCGACTTTGAAATTTTCTGTGCGTCAATTGTGCCACTGATTAGGATACAAAATACATATAATATCTGTTGCTGTTTTTTAGATATGCACTTCAAAAGTTTTAGGAACATAGTGGTTGTTTAAATCATAATTTAGGATGCAATACTACGCTGAAATTAGACTGCAATCGTCCGAATGCTTCTATTCGGACGCTTTTCTGGTTTTTCTAAGGTATTGACTAGGAGTGAGTTGTGTTGTTTTCTTAAAAACATGGTTGAATGTCGACTTAGAATTAAAGCCGCAGTCCAAGGCATGCCCTAACAACGAAAGTTGATCCCTTTCCTTAGATTGTAATCGCTGTTTCACGGCTTCAACACGATAATTATTTACGAAGTCGTAAAAGTTACGTTCATAATTTTGGTTGATTTTATACGACAATTGCCTTGGGTTCATGTCCATCAATGCTGCCAACTTCGATAAGCTTAAATCTGGATTTAGATACGGTTGTTTCGTTTTCATCAATCGTTCCAGCTTCTCTTTAAAAATAGGATCATTTTCCAACTCGGGTTTATCTTCATTAGGCAAGATGAGGTTTAATTCAGCAGTGTCTTTGTCCTTTTTCATATAGCCTTTTAGTCCGATCCAATAACACACCACGGCTAAACCTACGAATGTGGGTAAAAAATAATATTCCCGTAGGCTTGACTCAAAAACAAAGCGATCCACCTCTCTGATGATGTTCCAAAATATTTGAAAACCTGCAAAAATGATGATTGGGGTTTGTAACCATTTTAAGGATCTGTTGCTTATTCTCGAATATAACTGTTTGAGTACGTTCTGATACTTATATAACAGCCATAACGAGATCATGCTATAGGTCAATATAGAGATCACCCCAAGCCATTGTTCCGCTAAATAGAGATAGCTACTAGCAGGCATGGTAGGTTCATATAAGCCATCCGAACCATTCCTGTAGAGTGACGTCCTGTAATACATAAACTCCAATACCAATGGAAGAAAATGCCACCAATGCTGCTTTTTGAACTTAAAATCTGGATTGGTTACACATCTCGTGTAGAAATATAACGCTGGTCCAATTCCGAAAAGTAATTCTAATTGAATATACCGAAAGACCTCCATCAGCCCCCGATCTTTCAAAACGTTCACTACCACAATATTTATGGCCATGAGTGCATAGAAAAACACCAACAGTGCCAAAAACACGTGCGCTAATTTCCTCGGCCGTTTTAGCACGATGAGTCCACTCAAGACCATAGCTTGAAGGGCGAAAACTGTTATTAACGTAAACAAGACGGGGTCTGAAGTGATCATTTTTACAGTGTATATAACATTTTCAACGCTAAAATAAAACATACAAAACTGAAAACACTCCCTTGATGGTATTTGTATGGTTATCTACCCAAATTAGTGATCCGTTTTAGTTTGGCACGAATAACAAAACACCACCCATCAATTTCGATTAGGCTTTTGTGATGGTGATCAGTCGGTCCTCAATGGTAATGGACGCAAATCCTAGTGATGAAACCATCCATTCTAAACATGTTTTATTATAAAAAATGACATGCGTTTTGTCATTCTTGTAATACCACCGCTCAAATTCAGCAACCGTGCCATCCCACAAATCGGTCATACAAAATAGTTGTCCGCCCGAAACCAACAGCTCTTTCAATCTTTTAAATTCCAGCAACGGATTGTGGAAATGTTCAATCACCTCACAGCATACGATATAGTCATAGTTGGTTTCCAAAACACTTTGGTCAGGATGGAAGAACGGGTCATAGAGCGCCAGTGTATAACCTTGTTCAGACAATAGCTTGGAAATGACCGGCCCTGTTCCAGCACCAAAATCCAATCCTTTCGCGGTTGTTGGGTGTAGCTGTTGTACCGCAGTTACAATGGGTTGTACAAACCGCTGGTAGCCCACATTGTTCACATCATTCTTATGGGTAAGGTAACGTGCTCTTTCTTGTTCGGAAGATACTAGGGTCTCCGGATTTCTGAAAATAGCCGTGCAATGGTTACACCGCATAAAATGATGGTGTACATTAATAAAATAGTGTGTTGTGGCTGTGTGGTTACACAGTAAACAAGGTGTCATCAGGAATCGCTTCTGGCCGATTTGATTTTGGATAGTTTCTCTTTCCACATTTCCAACTCCTCTTTATGCTTGGCAATGTTTTTATGCACCTCTACTACCATCGGGTTATCATCAGGTACATGCTGGAAGAAACCAAGGTTATTTTCAAGTTGATTGATTTCAGCTTTAACTTCATTGATTTTTTTCGACAAGAAATAGTGCTCGTTCTGTAATTTCCGCTCGTCTTCTTGGGAAACCATTGAATTCACTTTATTCTCGTATTTAATCAATTCAGCTTCGTTCTTTCCGAGGTCTAGCTTTTTGAATAAACCATCCAATATCTTATTGAAATCCTGTTCAATGTTTTTCTTCTTGTACGGTACCCGTCCAATAGCCTTCCATTCTTTGATGTACTCCTTTATTTTCGCTAGGTCTGATTTGTGGTCGCCCGATAATTCGGTGTCTTTCACCTGCTTCAGTAATTGTTCTTTCTGCTCTAAATTTTCCTTCTCTTCTTGACTGGCTTCATTCTTTTTTGCATGAATACGATCAAAATAATGATTACAAGCTCCCTTGAACTGTTTCCAGATCTTATCGCTGTCTTTACGCGGAACATGCCCAATCTTTTTCCAATCTTGTTGGATTTTCTTCATCAGAGGGGTTACCGTTTCAAAATCGTCACTGTCTTTGTTTTCTTCAGCAATTTGTACCAACGCTCTCTTTTTTTCCAGATTGGCATACTGCTCTTTCTTTTGGTCTTTGTAGAATTGATTTTTGGTTCGATTGAAATCGCGCGTTGCTTCTTTAAAGGCATTCCAGATTTCTTTGTTCTTAGATCGGGGTACTTTTCCCGTTTCAAAATAGGCATCGCGCAACTCTTGCACTTTTTTCATGCTATGCTGCCAAGATGAATGGTTGGGTTTGGTCTTTTCTTTTTGCGCCCGTATTTGCGCCACCAGATCTTTCTTTTTCTCGTAGTTTTCTTCGTAAACGGCTTCAAGCTTTTCTAACTGTTCTTGACGCTTATCGTGTATAACCTTCGTGGCTGCGCTGAATTTGTCCCACACGTCTTCTCTGTATTCTTTGGCAACGGGACCAATTTCTTCCTTCCACATTTTGTGCAACATTTGCAATTCACGAAACGCCTTATTGACGTCTGGTTCCTGCTGCAGTTCTTCTGCACGGATGATCAATTTTAGCTTTGCATCCAAGTTATGCTTGAAGTCTAAATCACGAAATTCACGATTCAAGTGTAGGAAGTCATAAAAATTTTCAACGTGGTGATGATACGTATTCCAAGTGAGGTTGTATTTGTCTCTGGGAATAGGTCCGGCGGTATGCCAACGCTCCTGAATATCTTTAAAGTGCTTGTAGGTGGTATTGATGTTTTCTTCGGTGCTTAAAAGACCTTTTAACTCTTCGATCAATTCTTCGCGCTTTGCCAAATTGGCTTGAAGGTCTTTCTTGAGGTTTTTATAGTGATTGTTTCGCTTTTCTTTATAATCGAAAAAGAGTGAATTGAATTCTTTTTTGAGCGGGGTAGAGTAGTGGAAGTCGATAATATTACCTCCTTCTGCCAAAAACTCTTCTTTCTTTTCAGCCAATTCTTCCGCAAACTTTGCATTGAACTCGGTTCGAATATCTTCGGCGTCCTTTTTGATGTCCTGAACCGGCTTGTTCTTTAATAGCTTTTCTAAGGCCGCGATGAGTTCCTTTTTGGTCATTGCGCTATAATCTACCGACTCTTCCTCGTTGTCTTCGTCTTCCTCATCGTCATCACTTGAACTTATTTCCTCTTCATCTTCGCTATCGTCATCAGCATCCTTTTCTTCAGCCGCTTCCATGTCATTCTTTTCAGGCGCTTTTTTCCCTTCTTGACTTTCTTTTTCTTCGGAAGTGGTCTTTGAATCGTTTGCAGGTGCTTCGTCCTGCATTGCTTCTGTTGGGGTTGCTTCAGCTTTAGTGTCTTCTGACGGATCTGTTGGCTCCTCTTTTCTATGTGCGGCAGTTTCCACCATGGCACTCTCCACTAAGCTGTCGGCGTTGTCACTTTGGCTGTCGACATCCTTTTTCAAATGTTCAGTGGTTTCTGAAGTGGTTTCGTTTTCTTCAATAAATGCTTTCTCTAAAGCATCTTCATTAGAATCGTTCTGTTTTTTTTGAGGAGCGTTTGCGTCAGACATGTCTTTCAATGTTAAGGTTCGTAAATTAGGAGTGTCAAGATACTAACTACGATACAAACGGCAAAGCCCTCTCCTTTATTTTGAACGAATACAAACGGTTTACTTGCGCCAGATAGACCAAGATTTCTCGGCTTGATACTCAAGCATTTTAAGACCATTGGTAACTCGGGCTCCCTTGGCCCTTCCTAGTTTCATGAATTCTGTGTCTCTCGGATTGTAGATAAGGTCATATAACACATGGTGTTTTCCCAAATGCTGATAGGGTATTTTCGGTGTTTCGTGCACATTGGGAAAGGTACCTAAGGGCGTACAATTGATGATCAGAAAGTGGTTGTCAATGATTTCTTTGGTTACATCACGATAGGTGATGTGTTCTTTGGAAGTTGTTCGTGATACTTGAAGATAGTTGAATTCCATCGCATCAAGCACATATTTAATCGCTTTGCTCGCTCCTCCGGTGCCCAGGATGAGCGCCGTTTTTTCGTGGATGGGCAGATACGGAATCAGCGATTTTGCGAATCCGTAATGGTCGGTATTATAGCCCACCAACTTGCCATCTTTTCTAAATTTTATGGTATTTACCGCGCCAATTTCTTTAGATTCCTTATCTAGTTTGTACAAATACGGAATAATTGCCTCTTTGTAGGGAATGGTAACGTTGAGCCCTTTTATATCAGGATGTGCTGTTAATAGAGTTTCAAAATCTTCGATGCAGGCAATTTCAAAATTGTCGTAGGTGTGCTGTTTATTTTCTTTTTCGAATTTGTTGCTGAAAAATGTCCGGGAAAATGAATAGGAAATATTCTTTCCTAAGAGTCCATATTTAGCCATTGGTTTGGGGTTGTTTCTTTCTTTGGTATATATCGAGACTTAATACGATCGTGATACCAACAAAGATAAAGACTATCGCTAAGAACGTCTCGAAAGAAAATTCTGAAGGCCAATACCTATCATAATTTTTGATGATAGCTTCCCCATTGGCATCCATTTTAATATTTCCCAACGTATCCATTTCATATTCTTTCCGTTTCCATGGCCAGACCACGCCTAACGAACCCGCAATAAATCCGATGATCACCGCATAGGTGGCTTTTTTAAAACGATCAAGAACGTAGGCTAAGAGGTGGGATAAAGAGACCATGCCAGCAACAGAGCCCAAAGTGAAGATTGCAAGTATTTTGAGCATCTGCAAGCGCTCTGTATTGGAAACAAAGCTGGTATCTCCCCGAATGAGTTCATAAAACGTATCGTATAAGGCGTTCACCGAATCCACCAATAACAACACATAATTACCCAACA
>JAWWCH010000110.1:0-6170 GCA_033720575.1 Marinirhabdus sp. | reverse complement strand
TTCCCCTCGAAATGCTCTAAGGTAAAATTGTTTCCACTCTTCTCTTTTACGTTGAAATAACTTGCGTAGATATAATCGTTTTCATTGATCTGTCGAAACACGTTGGTTTGGTCTCGATCTTTCTTCCCCTTTTTCAAATACTGGTATTTGAATTCGTTGAACCCCTTACTTGCCGTTGGCGCAAAGTACATACCCGATGCCAAAGCCACCATACAAACTATGGTTGCACCAATCATATAGGGACGAAGAAAACGGTAGTACGAAACCCCACTACTCAAAAATGCAATGACTTCTGTATTATTGGCGAGTTTTGAAGTGAACCATATCACTGAGAGAAACAGAAACAGCGGAAACAGTAAATCGACAAAATAAATCGTAAAGTCTAAAAAGTACTTGGCAACAATAGGAAATGGAACTTCATTCTCTAGAATCTTATCGATTTTCTCGGCCAAATGCACGATGATCCCGATAGGGATAAACAACAGCAAAAGCAACACAAAAGTGCCGATATACTTTTTTAATATGTACCGATCTAGAATGCTGAGCATTTATAAGCGTTTGTCCATTTGTTTTACCATTTTATTCTTCCATGGGGTAAAGGTGCCTGCTAAGATATGTTTTCTTGCCTCTCTCATCAACCATAAATAAAATCCGAGGTTGTGAATCGTACAGATTTGCCGGCCCAACATTTCATTTACCGTGAAAAGGTGCCGCACATAGGCCTTGCTGTATTCGGTATCTACCCAAGTAATGCCCATTTCATCAATGGGAGAAAAATCGGCTTCCCATTTCTTATTCTTAATATTAATGGTTCCGTGTGCTGTGAACAGCATACCGTTTCTACCATTTCGTGTAGGCATTACGCAATCGAACATATCGATTCCCAAAGCCACATTTTCAAGAAGGTTGATTGGCGTACCCACTCCCATGAGATAACGTGGTTTTTCCTTCGGAAGTATTTCGGTTACCACTTCAGTCATGGCATACATTTCTTCTGCCGGTTCACCAACTGAAAGTCCGCCAATAGCATTTCCCTGAGCACCTACAGATGCAATGTATTCTGCTGACTGTTTCCGAAGGTCTTTATAAGTGCTTCCTTGAACAATAGGAAAAAACGTTTGGTCATAATCATATTCCAACGGTGTCTTTTCCAAATGGGCCATACACCTATCGAGCCAACGGTGGGTCATATGCATGGAACGTTTGGCGTAATGATAATCGCAAGGATACGGAGTACATTCATCAAATGCCATGATGATATCTGCGCCGATCTTTCGTTGGATTTCCATTACATTCTCTGGCGTAAACACATGGTAGCTACCATCGATATGCGATTTGAATTTTACGCCTTCCTCTTTGATCTTTCGATTGGCAGAAAGTGAATACACTTGGTACCCGCCACTGTCTGTAAGGATATTTCTATCCCAATTCATGAATTTATGAAGGCCACCTGCCTTTTGAATGATATCGGTCTGTGGTCTTAAATACAAATGATAGGTGTTTCCTAGAATGATATCCGGATTTATCTCTTCCTTCAACTCTTTTTGATGCACGCCTTTAACGGTACCCACCGTACCTACAGGCATAAAAATTGGTGTTTCCACGACCCCATGGTCCAACTGCATGGTTCCTGCCCGGGCTTGGCTGTCTTTGTCTGTAGTTTCTAACGTAAATTGCATGCCTATTCTATTTCGGGCACAAAGATACCGTTTCTATTTTTCGTTTTCGATATGGCGTCATGAATTTGCCGAATGGAATTTAAGGACGTGTGCGAGCCTTGATTTTTTATCGTTCCATTCCCGCTTAAATTTTTAGGATGAGAATACCTTGCTTCGGTCTGTTAACAAAACTTCTAAATCGTTGATAACTGCTTGTAGTTAGGCTTTGCCCAAGAAATGAATTCAATTACTTTTGAAGCTGAAAACAACAAAGCGTTATGGCAGATATTCAAGAATTAGAAAAACTAGTAGTTCAGGTACGCAGAGACATTTTACGTCAAGTACACCGTGTAAATTCAGGACACCCAGGAGGTTCCTTAGGATGTGCAGAATTTTTTGTTGCACTTTACAATGAGGTAATGGACCGCAAAGATGGTTTTTCAATGGACGGTATCGGTGAGGACTTGTTCTTCCTTTCGAACGGACATATTTCACCTGTTTTCTATAGCGTTTTGGCTAGAGCAGGCTATTTTCCAGTAGAAGAACTGAACACCTTTCGCCATATCGATTCTCGCTTACAGGGCCACCCTACCACCCACGAAGGGCTGCCTGGTATTCGCGTAGCTTCTGGGTCGTTGGGACAAGGAATATCGGTTGCGATTGGCGCGGCAGAAGCGAAAAAACTGAACAAAGACAACCATCTCATATACACCTTATGTGGTGACGGAGAGTTACAGGAAGGACAGAATTGGGAAGCCATTATGTACGCCGCCGGTAATTCTATTGATAACCTTATTGTTACGGTAGATTATAACGGACAGCAAATTGACGGTTCGTTAGAACACGTTCTTCCGCTAGGAAACCTACAGGCTAAATTTGAAGCCTTTGGTTGGGACGTAATTGATCTGAAAGAAGGGAACAATCTTGAAGCCATCTTAGCCGCGTTAAAAGAGGCGAAGTCGAAAACCGGAAACGGAAAACCCATTTGTATTTTAATGCATACGGTGATGGGGAATGGTGTAGATTTTATGATGCACACCCACGCTTGGCACGGTAAAGCTCCAAACGACGAACAATTAGAAAACGCATTGTCTCAGAATCCAGAAACTTTAGGAGATTATTAATCAGAGATTAGATCGAAGTACTAACGCTCCAAAAACAGCAAAAGCAGCATGAAAACATATACAGACACAGGAAAAAAGGATACGCGCTCTGGCTTTGGAGCCGGATTAACAGAGTTAGGGCAACGCAATGAAAATGTGGTCGCCCTTTGTGCAGATCTTACGGGATCCTTGAAAATGGACGAGTTTAAGGAAAACCATCCAGAACGATTTTTTCAGGTAGGCATTGCCGAGGCAAACATGATGGGCATGGCTGCCGGAATGACCATAGGCGGTAAAATACCTTTTACTGGAACCTTTGCGAATTTCTCAACCGGTCGCGTGTATGATCAAATTCGTCAAAGTATCGCGTATAGCGGAAAAAACGTAAAAATCTGTGCTTCACATGCGGGTGTTACTCTTGGAGAAGACGGAGCAACACATCAAATTCTTGAAGATTTAGGATTGATGAAAATGCTTCCTGGGATGACCGTCATCAACACCTGTGACTACAACCAAACCAAAGCTGCAACCATTGCCATAGCTGATCATGACGGACCGGTATATCTACGCTTCGGACGACCAAAGGTTGCTAATTTCACGGAAGAAAACGGCACTTTTGAAATCGGTAAAGCTGTGCATTTACAAGAAGGCACAGACGTAACCTTAGTGGCAACGGGCCATTTGGTTTGGGAAGCCCTACAAGCGGCTGAGCAATTGAACGCCCAAGGCATTTCAGCAGAGGTCATTAACATCCACACTATTAAACCGCTTGACGATGCAGCCATTATTGCCTCAGTGAAGAAAACAGGATGTATTGTCACCGCTGAAGAACACAATTATTTAGGTGGTTTGGGAGAAAGTGTAGCTCGTGTTTTGAGCCAACAGCATCCAACACCACAAGAATTTGTGGCCACTCAAGATACCTTCGGCGAATCTGGAACACCAGACCAACTCATGGACAAATACGGACTAAACGCCGATGCTATCCTAAAAGCCGCCAAAAAAGTAATGGGCAGAAAATAAATATAATTCACGCAAATGAAAAAGCCTTGTTCCATATCGGACAAGGCTTTTTTATTTGAATTGAGGATTTCTCAGATTAGCTATCTTCATCAAGATGGTCTGGAATACCGTCGTTGTCTTCATCTGGGAAGGTAATATTTCCTTCGTTATCAATGATGATTTCATCGCGGGTTGGTCGCCCATCACCATCATCATCTGCGTCGTCAAAATTAGGTCTCATATCACCATCTGTATCATCATCCTCTTCTAAGCCATTTCCGTTCACATCCTCCATAAACGTTGGAATACCATCATTGTCTTGGTCTCCTGTTTCTTTCGCATATAGCTGAAACGTAAATATCAATTGTGAATACAATGGAATGTTTGATGACGGTGGTGGGTTTACATAATAGCCTAATCCAGATTGCATGAACACAGCACCAACACCGAAATTTTCAAAGGTAACCGTACCATCTGGGTTGGTGACAAAGTCTGTAGCGGTATTGAACTCTATCAGCCCATCTTGAAAACCATTCACCACTTGGGTTAAATCGAATTTCACTGGAGCTGTGGACGAATCAAATAGCAGTGAATATGGCTGCTCGGGAGTTTCTCTATTTACATAGATTCCTTTGTAACTTACGGTTGTAAAATCACCAAAAGTCGGTTTTTCACCAGCCCCTTCCAAGGCGTCCAAATAATACAATTTGTAAGTTACTCCAGCTGTTACACGGTCTTTTACAATTTTGGAAGACACTTGCTCAATAAGGGCAATCTTGTCTGCGTTATCTCCAGCGATAGTGTCAAATTTGATTCGAAAATCAAAATTGGCTGGCGGATTGGCAAATTCTTCATAGTTATAGAAGTGCGTTTCAAGATATTCTTCAACAATGGCAGTACTCAAGGGTGCCTCTTCACCTCTATCCCGTGCTGGGACAAAGTTTGGGTCTAATGATTCATCGTCATTACTACATGCCGAGAATATGGCCATGAACAATATTACGAGGGGGATATATACTCTAGTTTTTTTCATCATCCGAATTTCAGGTGCGCAAGATACAATTTTCCGCTATTTTTGTACCCCTAGTTAACGCAGAATTAAGCGCGATTGTATGAGGATTGATAAATATTTATGGTGTATTCGATACGTAAAGACGAGAAGTATAGGCACGCAAGCGTGCAAAAAAGGAGCCGTACGGGTAAATGGAGCTATTGCTAAGCCTTCAAGAGATGTATTCCCGGGCGATAGTATCGTATTCAGAAAAAATCAAATTTCATACGAGATTGAAGTGTTGGATTTGCCACCCAGTCGGGTGGGCGCTAAATTGGTTAATTTATATCGTGTTGATGTAACTCCCAAAGAGGCGTTTGAAGGTACCGAACTCTTAAAGTATGCTAAGACCTATTATAGAAAGAAAGGTGTGGGTAGACCCACTAAAAAAGATAGAAGAGACATAGACGACTACGTGCAATCGGATGGAGAAGAATAACATTTACATTGTATCTTTGAAAAAACATATTGAACTATGGCTAAGGCTGACACTATCATTTTAAATAAAACTGAAATTGCCCATAAACTGAAGCGAATGGCATATCAAATTTATGAAGCCAATGTAGGGGAAGACGAGGTCATTATTGCAGGCATAAAGGAGAACGGCTTTATCTTAGCCCAAAAGTTAAAAGTAGTGGTTGAGCAAATCTCCCCTTTGAAAGTAACGATATGTGAAGTGATCTTGAATAAAAAGCAGCCACTTTCAGCCATAACCACCAGCTTATCTCCAGAACAATACACCAATGCCAGTCTCGTACTTGTTGATGATGTCTTGCACTCCGGTACTACCCTAATTTATGCGGTAAAGCATTTTCTAGAAGTACCGCTCAAACAATTTAAAACGGCAGTGCTGGTTGATAGAAATCACAAAAAATATCCCGTAAAGGCAGACTACAAAGGAATTTCGTTATCTACGTCCATCAGTGAAAATGTGTCGGTCATTTTTGAGAAGAATAATGACAGGGCAATCTTAGAATAAGCGCAGCACAATTTGTTGTACCACGCTTGGAGGGTCTTGTGCCGCATCCACTTTTATATCGGACCGTAGATAATAATGCGTCCGTTCAAAAATATGTTTTCGTATAAAATCTCGCAATGCATCAGTATTGGGCAAATGTGCGATAAGAGGGCGCTTTTTTATTTCAGGAAATAACCGTTGGGTTAGCACATCTATCCCAGCTTGTAAATAAACACTTGTAACTCCTTGGGCTGTCTTTATGCGTTCCATGGCGGTGCCATAACAGGGCGTTCCACCACCGGTAGCCAAGACAAAATCTTCATCCTTTAGCAACAATCTATCTAAGGTTTCTGATTCCTTTCTACGGAAGAACAACTCCCCCTTTTGTTTAAAAATTT
>JAWWCH010000109.1:0-6172 GCA_033720575.1 Marinirhabdus sp. | reverse complement strand
TCTTTACCATTTCCAAAGTTCAAATTTTTAATATCCAACCACATAAATGGTTGTTGGTCTTTTAGCTGCTGAAGATATTGGGGCAGAAATAAATCCGTACTTGCGGCATTTGGATGATATACATCGAGCATTTGTTTTTCTGTATCGTACACCAAATCCAATTCAATGGCCTGGAAGTATTTGAGGCTCTTTTTGAGCTTTTCAGTAGTATTGACGCGATGCACACCAATCTTGTCATAGTGTCCCAAGAATTCTATTTTTCGCGGACTATACCTGTACAGAAACAACAATAGTACGACACAAGCAAAAGCAATACTCGCTATTTTAATTCTTTTGTGCGTCATAATCTTGTTGGTCTTTAATTCGACGGGTTCTTTGTATAAAGGTACTGTCTAAAACACTTTTTGACGCATCGTATTGGTCAAAATAAATCCCACTAAATTGAGCGAAGGTGTGCGGAAAATGCTCTAAGCTATAGGGTTTTTGTTGGTTGACTCGGTAGATCGAACGTGAACGTTTCAGGCTGTGATTCGAAAACCAGAAAAACATAGGAACTTCATACATAGGTCGGCTGCCGTGATAATCATTATGACCTACAAAATCAAACGTATCATATACTTCATCACCGTGGTCTGAAAAATATACCAGGGCAGAAGGATGGGTTTCGGTTTTGAGTAGCCCTATGAGTTCTGCCAACACATGGTCGGTATACCGAATAGAATTGTCATAAGCATTGGTCTGCGCGATCGCTTTGGTATGATTAAACTTTAGATACGGACTCGGTTCGGTGAAAAAATCGAAGTCTTTCGGATAACGCTTTTCGTATCGCAAATGTGACCCTATGAGATGTACAAAAATTAGTTTTTTTGAATGCTGCGTTTCTTTTAGGATATCTTCAATTTCAGTGAGCACATGTTCATCATAAATAAAGTGATTGTAATCATCTGTGGCCAAAAACCGCGTTTCGTTTGCTGCACTGCCCAAAATAGTGGGAATACTCTCATAGATGCCTACTGGTTTTTGGTTTGATACCCAATAGGTTTGAAATCCGGCCTGATTGGCCAATTGAATGATGGATCCATTCGGTTCTGGCGAGGGCGTATCCCAATCTGCCAGCGTTAAAATTTTATCCAGAGCCGTGATGGTATGTACGTGAGGTGTGATAACACTATCCATAACCACCAATTCGTCGACCATAGCTGTGAGCTCAGGGTTGGTTTCTCGTCCGTACCCATACAATTGCATGTGCCAACGCGAAGCAGATTCTCCTATGACCACTACATAGGTCTGAGCAGCACTGTCTGCCGATACTGATTTGAACGCTGGGCTGAGCGGTTGTGCCAATTGATCTTTAAGCTGCTGTTTTGCTATCGTATATTCCCCCCAAGTGTTCCATGTAGCGTAGGGTATGTTTTGGGTGGGGAATTTCTTCCGAATAAAAAAGAGGCAAACCAGCATGATGAAAAGCAAAGTGGCAGTTTTCACAATGCGTTTTGATCTTGAAGCGGCGATAGTGTTTCTATTTGAAAATGAAGCCGTGCGGATTAGCACCAGCAGCGGAATCGCTAAGATAATCGCCACTGCAATTGCCTGCTTGCTGAAATAGTTAGAAAGGTAATCTGTAGCCTCACCACTATTGGTTTCAAATATTACATAGAGGGCTGACGCACTTATTCCTGTGCCATATTGCATATAAAAACTCAGTTTTACAAAGGCGAAAAAAGCCAATGTGAAATAGGCGAGTACCCTCAAAAGGCTAAAAATACGTAAGGATGAGAACAGTAATATAAGGCAGATGGCAGAAATTGTCATCAAAAGGAAGCCACCCAATTCTTTTAGATAAAATTCATGGGTTGGGATTACAAAATATCCCACTAAGATCACCAAGACTAGAGGCCAAATGAGCCAGAGCATTGCAAGGTTATGTCTCAAAAAGCGTACTAACATCAAGAATCCTTTTCAATTCGGTTGTCATCAAATGCCGAAGGTAAGAGTTTTGGTATGAACTTGATAAGCAAGGGCAACAATAAAGTACCGCCTGGTAATAAGAAGATTGTTAAGGAGGGTATGGTTTTACAGATGTCGATGAGCTGTTCCCTAACCTTGGTTTTTTCAGCCTTAGAAAGTTCTCTGGTAGTCGATTTCCCGAGGAGCACGAGCAGTTCACCGCTTTCCTCTAACTCGGTTAAGAGCCTGCTTTTATTTCGTACAATTAAGGTTTTTACCGTTTTGGTAGCTTGTTTGTAGAATTGGCTTACCGGATGGGCGTATTCAAATAGCTTTACGGAAACGGAATTTTTTTGAGTAATGTTGATGACTGTAGCAATAACTTCAGAAACTTCATCATCTGGAAGTTGCAAGGTTTCGCAAAGCTTCATGATATACTGCTGTTCACTCGCATCCATGGTGTGGTCGTCCCAGATAGCAAGGCAACTCAGGTCTAAGATATACTTGCGTTGCTCTAGGGTCATTTTCTGGATACTGTCAACAAACAATGTATGGGCCTTCTTGGTGTTGAATTCCCATACATTGGCTTCAAAGAGTTCGATAAGCAAACGATCGTATTTGTTCTTCTTTTGTTTGCTCTGAACCGCATCAAAACACGCCTGCATAACGATGGCCTCAAAATCGGTTACAAATTTTCTAGCATCTCCTTGTTCATTCAGAAAAACGCGGTACGCTAAGACATCAACGTATAAAAATGCATAGGTTAGAAGTGTGGTGAAATTGCGTTTTAATAAACTGTTTGAATCGTGAATGCGAACCGATAAAATTCGTTCTAAGCGAGAGTGGGATTTCCCATAGATTGAAAATTGGTTAAAGAAACCTTGTTTTCCCTTTTCAATCGTTTTGTAAAAAGCAAGGATAGAACGAACGGCTTCTTTTGCATTCGCATTAGAAGTATGTTGATAGAACGTGTCCACTAATAAGTGGAATAAATTTATTTTTGTGTATTCGTCGAAACTTAGTTTTAACTTTGTGGGTAGGGGAGATAGGAATGATGCCGTGGATACACCATAGATAAAACCAATATTGCGCACGGTCTCGTAAGCAATGGGAGCTGTTGCGGAAGGATTTTGATTGCTGATATCATTCCAGGTCGCTATATATTTTGGTATCCATCCGCTAGCAGAAGGGTTCATGAACAGTTGTGTTTAGTGCATTTTTAAATTTACTTAACATAAGATTAACTACTCGCCTAAAACCGTACGTGTAATTTAGTCGTAACTATTGTTGAAGGTAAAAATAGCCAAATAAACCAGCCGTTCCATGCTTTCAAAAAACTATTATTAATAATTATAATTAAACTTTTTACTATGAAAAGAACAAAACTAATTGCAGCCATTGGCGGATTGGGAGTTGTAATACTTTCAGTTTTCTTGATAGCAGCAGATCACGTGGATGCTCCCGCGGTATCGCTTACCTCATCAGACATTGCAGATTTATACGCGTTCGAGGGGTCTAATCCCAACAACACCGTCCTTATTGCTACAATACAAGGTGGGTTGAGCCCAGGAAATGCAACGAACATGGCCACATTCGATGAAGATGTGATGGTCGAATTCAACATTGACAGAACAGGAGATTTTGTAGAAGACTTGGTGATACAAGCCGTTAGACGAGGAGATTCAATGTACTTCTTTGGTCCAGCCGCTCCTGCACAAACCGGACTCACTAGTGAGATTCAAACTACGGCACCGATGACCAGTGTAAAGATTTCTACTACGGAAGAAACAGAAATTGCTACCAATGACGGGATGTCGTTTTTTGCGGGTCCTAGAAGAGACTACTTCTATTTCGATTTCGATCGATTTAATGCAGTGGCTTCAGGAGCCGTGGCACCAGAAGGATTTTTACCCGCCGGTGAAGCTACAGACTTCTTTGAAAATTTGAATGTATTGGCCATTACGGTGGAAGTCCCTAATAGTATGTTGGGAACCGCGCCTACCCACGTTGCTACCGCAGCTGGCTTGGTAGATGGGTTGCCTAACGCCTATAACGTATGGGTGTCTACAAAGAGAAAACAATAACCATAGCTAATACACATAAAGATACAAAACATGAAAAATTTATATAGATATATAGTAATAGCTACGGTTGCAATATGCACCACGGCTACGTTTGTACAATGTGCAGACGATGATGATAACGGAAACGCACTGAACGAACCTACTTGTGACGACGGTATAATGAATGCCGACGAAGAGGGAATCGACTGTGGAGGCGCTTTTTGTGAGCCTTGTGCGGTAATTCTAGACTTCTCAGGAACCTATGTTCAAGAGGATGTTATGGGTAGACCAGGTATCAATACCGTATTTGGAGGATCAGATGCCCTAAAAAATAGTTTTAATACTACCATTGTGAGTGGTAGAGCTGATTTTCAAGATGACTTCGAAGCACAGTTGGAATTATATTTCGATGTGTATGCAGATGCACTTGGGTTAGACCCGGCAGATGTGAATTACGAAACGAACATCTTAGGGTTGGATGCCCCGACTTTCACAACGGTATTGGCTCAGTTTGATGCCTTGCAGGTAGCTCCAGATGCGCAAACCACGTATTTTGATCCAACCACCGGTGTTGCCCTAACAGGACGAACACTTTCTGATGACGTAATTGACATCTCCCTCATCCTTATTTTTGGTGGCGATGATCTTACAGACCTAAATTTCAACGGTGATCCTATGGGAGAACCCCTTTTGATCACAGACAATGTAGGACCGGGCGATCGTGATTTTTCACTTCCCTTTCCCTATATGTCTGGCGTAGTTGAATAACAGACATAGATAATTAACCGAAAAGAGCAATACATTCCTATTGCTCTTTTCTATTTAAACCAGTTATGAAAAAATCCATATATATTGTATCACTTGCCGTGCTCACCTTTTCGTGTGCAGAGGAAAAAAAGTCGATACAAATTACACAACCGAAACATTACGAAGCGTATTTGTCAAATCAAAACCGGGAAACTGAACGTAATGCCATTTCTGAACGCGACTTTTGGTCGAACAAACTTTCCGCAGACACTACTGGGGTAGGTAGTTTGAGTTCATTGGCTGGCGCGTATACCACGCTGTTTGAAACTACGGGTGATGCCAATCAACTGTACGCGGCAGAGCGTCTCTATAAAAAAGGGATAGAGAATTCAGCGCACAACAAAGATGGATTTGCTCGGGGCTTGGCACGAAATTATATCAGTCAGCACCGTTTCAAAGAAGCAAAACAAGTCCTGGAAGAAAGCCTACAAGGCGTTTCAAACAAAAAGGCGACGCGTTTTATGTTATTCGACGTGAACATGGAATTGGGCGAATTTGACGACGCCAAAGCCGTATTGGACGACAGCAAAAATATGTCTGACTACAATTATTTGATTCGTCTTGCGAAATGGAATGATTACAAAGGTGATCTTGACGCTGCGATACGGTATATAGAAAAAGCGCGAGAAATAGCCGATTCAAGAAAGAGTAAACCATTACAATTATGGACTTACACAAACCTTGGGGATTATTACGGACATGCAGGACGTATAGAGGACGCATATTGGCAATATATAAAGGCGCTGAGATTACAGCCCGATAATGCTTATGCCCTGAAAGGAATTGCTTGGATCGCATATTCTGCGGAACATGATACCGAAACGGCACTTCGCATTCTAGATAGCATCGAGGTACACCATCAAGTACCCGATTACCAGTTATTGAAGGCAGAAATAGCCGAGTACAATGGAAATGACTCCAAAAGTGAAGCGTATATCACTCAGTTTTTAGAAGCTGTGGAAAATGGAGCATATGGTGATATGTATAACGCATATTTAATAGAAGTGTATGCAGATCGAGATCCTAAAAAGGCGCTGCAGTTGGCCAAACAAGAAGTAACCAACAGAGCCACTCCTGAATCATATCATTTGTTAGCACTTGCACAAGTGGCAAACGGAATGGAAAAGGAAGCGCTTACCACCATCAACAATCATGTGAAAAACAAAACCTCAGAGCCTATGGCGCTATACCATATGGCCTTGGTCTATGAGGCCAACGGAATGGATAAAGAAATAGAACCATTGAAAGCTGAGCTTTTGGAAGCAGAATTTGAGGTGGGTCCGGTACTTTATAAAAAAATTGAAAATTTGTAAAACCGTCCCTTTACATTTTTCGTAAGTATGGTACAATGGTTG
>JAWWCH010000108.1:0-6177 GCA_033720575.1 Marinirhabdus sp. | reverse complement strand
GATTTTGCCGTCCGTGTTTTTTAGCTTCCGGACGCACATAACAAAATGGGACATTGAGGTAATCTGCCACCAACATTCCGATACCGATTGCGCCAGTTGCCACCCCGACAATAGCGTCTGGTTTTCCATAAAGTTGCTCTACTTGACGCGCCATCTGTTCACGAATATAATTGCGAATCATTGGATATGAGAGAGTTATGCGATTATCACAATATATAGGAGATTTCCACCCTGAAGCCCATGTAAAAGGGTCTTGTGGTTGCAATTTTATTGCATTAACTTGCAGCAATAATTCAGCAGTTTTATGCGCTGTTTCTTTATGTAAAATCATACTGCAAATGTATAAAGTTTTTGTCAAAGAGATTCCAATCATTCTCTCTACTGAAAAAAATATTGGGAAACAGTACAAGTCTATTCCCTTAAAGTTAGCTCCACTTAAAAAAATAATCAAAAAAATTAATGATGGAGAGCTGCTGTATGTCAATTTATACCACAAAAATCCTGAGAAACTGGAGAAATTTCTGTTCAAAAAGTTAAAGGTTGTCGAGGCTGGTGGCGGTATGGTTTTTAATTCCAAAAAGGAAATTCTTTTTATACGTAGAAATTCGAAATGGGACCTTCCCAAGGGAAAAATGGAAAAGGGGGAGAGTCATGAAGAAGCTGCAGTACGCGAAACCATGGAGGAGACTGGGGTAAAGGATTTGCAAGTGCGACGATTCTTGATGAAAACCTACCATGTGTTTAAACGCAACGAAAAGTTTAGGTTGAAAGTTACCTATTGGTACGAAATGTATACCGATTATGACGGGGAGCTCATTCCCGAGACCGGTGAAGGTATCAAAAAGGTGCGCTGGAAAAATTTCGAAAAATCCCAAAAAGCGCTTCGCGATTCTTATGAAAACATTAAGCTGTTATTTCCGAAGGAATATTTAACCACCCACCCGAACGATCGGGTATCGTAAATGTGCGGTTTCATAACTCGGTGATTTTTTGTGAATCCAGTCCAATTGCGCATACCAATTGTTTCTGAAGTTTTCATCCGATTGTTTTTTTGCTTCAAATTCTGCGTTGATTTCAGGATTTTCATTTAAAAAGGCTGCCGCCTTATCTTCCCACACATAGGGTGAAAAACCTTCCTTTTGCTGAAGGATGGTGTCGAAAAAATTCCAATTGAAGAAAGAATCAACTGCGCTTGGTTCTAAAGTTTCCAAAATATAGCGAACGCCTTCTTGTTGGGTTTCTACAATAATGTCTCCTTTAGAAACTGTGACTTCTTCTTCGTTTAATTCCACTTTTGTATTGTAATGGGCATAATGTCCTTCATAGGGCATCTGTCGGGTCTGGTACGATTCGATATGATATACTCCGGCCGTTATCGTGGTATCTTTCTGAACATATTCAAAATGAATTTTATTCTGCTTTAGCAAATCTATTACAGGCCAATAGCCTTTTGGGATGATGTATTTCTCGGGAATTGTAACCGTGGCAGTTGGTTTAAAGGTATTGTAATATGTGACATCCCTAGTGTAGGGACGATCTCGATTGAAGAATAAGCGGTTGTAGCCGGTAACCTCACTTGGTTTTTGTTCCGCTTCGTAACCCTTAAAGGCTAGGGTGGAAGTATTGCTGCTGTCAACGGCCCATTGAATGGGGTAGGTGTTCCCTGGTTTAAACCGATCGGCATCGATCTTTCGGAGGTTTTTTACGAGCGCTACCTCTTCGTCTATGATTTTAATAAATTCTTTCATTAGCTGATAGGTGCCTTCTACACGTTGTTTGTATGGCTTAAGCATATGGGTTTCAACCATCATTCCTACGGTTCCAAACAAAGTGGTGTAGCCAGTTGAATACCTCGGAGAATCCATGAACTGTGAAAATCCTTTTTCTGGTGATTGGTTGAACACATTCACATATGGGGTAATGTCCCACTGCTGTTTTTGAAGACTGTCTTCAAGTTTTGGCATTAATGAGGTGTGTAGGTATTCGCCCAATTTTCCGCCAAGTTTGTTATGCTGGGTGAATAGATGGGTCAAGGTATATTGGTAGTCGGCCCCGTTACTCACATGGTTATCTATAAAGTAATCGGGTCTTACAATTCTAAACAGATTCGCAAAGGCTTTTGCATTCTTGGTATCGGCTTTTATAAAATCCCTATTGAGGTCATAATTTCGGGCATTTCCTCTAAACCCATAAGATGCTGGTCCGTTTTGATTGGTGCGTGTAGTTGAGTTTCGATTTAAAGCACCGCCAATATTATATATAGGTATAACAGCAATAATCGTGTTTTTTGGAGCTTCAATCTTTCCTTGTGCCAAATCCCGCATTAGAAGCATAGACGCATCTATACCATCACTTTCTCCTGGGTGGATGCCGTTATTTATGAGGAGAATGTTTTTTTCATCTCCTCGTGAAAATTCGTATTCAAAAGAGCGATCTGGATTAAAGGTGATGAGATGAAGCGGTTTGCCGCTATCCGTTTTTTGCATATTATACAGCGCAATCGAGTTGTATGCCTCTGCAAGATTTTCATAAAAGGTGATCACTTCACTATAGGTAGCTGTTTCTAGGCCTCCTGAATTCTCAAAACGTGTTTCAAAATATGTTTCTGGAATTTCTTTGGTTTTGTTACATTGAACCAAAAATACTAGGGAAAATAGGAATAGGAAGGTGTTTTTTAAGCTCATGTCTCTGTATTTTTGAAATAGTGGAAGATCAAAATTACAATGAAAAAACAATTATTTTTTTTCATTATTTGGAAATATTAGCAATAGTATGTTATATTTGGCTTTAATATTAAACTTTAATACATATATTATGAGAAAAATTACATTAATGATGGCTGCTGCAGCGATTTCTATCGGATCTTTTGCACAGACAACTGTACAGGACGCTACAAATGGAACTTTCCCAACAGTTATTACTGGTGGACAGTTCGAATTGGCGCCATGCTCACAAATGGAGGCTAGCAATGGTTTCGAAAATGGATTTGGTAACACAAACTTAACTACTGAGGTAGGTGACGATTTTGTTGTTGCTGCTGGCGAAAGCTTTTCTGTTGAAACGGTAACAATGAACATGATTACAGGTGGAGATTATCCAAGTGTGACTGTTCGTTTTTACGAAGATGCTGGAGGAATTCCTGTTTCAGGTACTCCATTAGCTGAGTTCGTAGACATCATCCCTACAAGCCAAGATGATATAGGAGACGCTTTTGGTCGTGACGTTTTAGCTGTTGTGGTTGATTTCCCTTCTCCAGTACTTCTTGAATCTGATGGTGGAGACACTACATTTTGGGTAAGTATCCATACTCCTAACGGAACTGGTGCTGACTCTTTCTGGGAAACCACTACCGCTTCTGCAAGTACTAACTTATCAGCTTTTAGAGATGGTACAGATCCAACAAGTGCTTGGGCTCAAGAATTTGTTGATGGTACTGGTGCAACAGTAAGTATGCCTCCTGCAGCTGTATTCATGATCGAAGGTGAGTGTGAAATTCTTTCAGTTGAGGATAACATCAATGACTTAGTATCTATTTTCCCTAACCCAGCACAAGACGTGTTGAACGTAAGAATTCCTTCTGATGTTCAAGTTCAGTCTGTTGCAATGTTCGATATCTTAGGAAAAAATACTGGAGCTGTAATCAGCAACGGAACTATTGACATGTCTAACTTGGCAAGAGGAGTATACATTCTTAACATAGACACAGATAGAGGTACTCTTACTGAGAAAATCGTTAAGCAATAAGCATTACAATTTACATCTTGTAAATTATAAGAAAGCCCTGCATCAGCAGGGCTTTTTTTTGTTCCTGATATATCAAAATTGAATGAGGACAACATGCTATGCTGTTAAAAGCTATGGATTTAAATTGAGCATCATTCAACCGTAATATTTGAATGTACAATGTTGCAGGTTGCGAAAATAACATTGCTGTACTAGCGTCATTATTTCCGGAAGTTAGTGTCACTTTTGTTGTGGATATTAGCTCAACCTAAGCTATTACTGTAGCCTTCAGGAGAAGCTAACACAATATCTGTTAGCTTTCGTTGGTTGTGTTTGGTTGGTTGCTTAAACCTCCATACGCTACTGTTTCCACACACAAACGTTTTTCGTGTATTTCACGGCGTATAAGAAATCTTTGAATATTCACCTATGTAGCGAGCAAGTTTATGAATATCCCATAAAAAAACCGCTCAAAAACAATTGAGCGGTTTTCGGCTATTTGAATAAATAGCTTATACATGTATGGCAAGTTATCTTTTAATAAGCTGCTTTGCAACAGAACCAGATGCAGAATTGATTTTAACCATATAAACCCCAGTAGATAGGCTGCTTGAATCGATGGTTATTTGCTGATTCATATCGCTCAAATCAATTGTTTTCAATAGGCTACCACCAATGGTATAAATCTCAGCTGAAATAAGTCTAGTTTCTGAAGTATTGCTTAAAACAAACTCATTCTGTGCAGGGTTTGGTGCAATTGAAATGTGGCTTCTCAGCGCTGGGTTTTCGTTTACTCCCAATATTAAATCGCCATTAAGTACAAAAGGGAATCCTTGTGCATTCATTGAGCCACCATCTAAATAGGGTGCCCATCCTGCTCCATTAGGATCAAACTGAAGTGCGTCACCTGTTTCTGTAGCACCGGTGATTGAAATAGGTGGTCCCCAAGGTCCGGAAAAGCCTAAATCTCCTTCTAGTACCCAGTCAATCCAGTACTGACCTGGTGTTAAAATCAAGCCACTAGGCTCACAAGTAACAGACATAATTCCTCTATTTGTTAGACCTGCATTGGTTTCAGAATCTCTATATGTGTTTGACCATTCACTCGAGGTCATAATATTGGTAGTCAGGTCGCCATAAATAACTGAACTAGCCGGATCGTCTGGCGAACCGTCCCAAATTTGAACATAAGCACCTTCAATAGGAGAAGATGCTACCGGAGCGTCAGTTTGATATCCAAATAGGGTGATCTCCGTGATCTCATATCCATCAGCAAGAATGAAATCGTCAGATAAACGAAAGCCTGTAGCCAAACTTACCCCAGCTCCTAAGGTGGTATTTCCAATGGTTTGGTTCTCTAATCGGCTAATGTTCGGACTTCCCGGAATATTAAAATACGGACCGTTGTCATACGCCTCAACATCTCTGTTGGTTGAATTCGTATTTAAATGGGAATTTTCTTCGGTTACTGGAACTGGATCAGCTCCATACGCTGAAACTTCGTGTTGCTGTGCAACAGATGTCATACAGACACCCATAGCCAACAATGCGGTAATACATACAGTAGTTGTTTTCATGTTATAAATAATTAAAGGTTAATCTTATAACTAAAATACATTTTTATTCTTTATGCCCTACGAAATATTGAAAAATTGTGTTAAAAAAATAAAAAAGCCCACAATGACGGTGGGCTTTGCTAACTACGTGTGTGTTACTGTTTTATCCGTTCATGGAGATCAAAAACTCTTCATTGTTCTTGGTTTGTCTAAACCTGTCATTGATAAACTCCATGGCTTCTACTGGGTTCATGTCGGCCAGATACTTTCGCATTACCCACATCCTTTGAATGGTATTTTCATCAAGCAAGAGGTCATCTCGTCTTGTACTAGAAGACGTAAGATCAATGGCAGGGAAAATGCGTCGGTTCGAAATTTTTCGATCCAACTGCAATTCCATATTACCGGTTCCTTTAAACTCTTCAAAAATCACCTCATCCATCTTACTTCCGGTCTCTGTTAAGGCTGTGGCAATGATACTCAAAGAACCACCGTTCTCAATGTTTCTAGCGGCTCCAAAGAAGCGTTTTGGTTTGTGAAGCGCATTGGCATCAACACCACCACTCAATATCTTACCACTTGCGGGCTGAACCGTGTTGTATGCACGTGCCAAACGAGTAATAGAATCCAATAAAATCACAACATCGTGACCGCATTCCACCAAGCGCTTTGCCTTGTCGATAACGATATTGGCTACACGAACGTGTTCGGTAGCTTCTTTGTCGAAAGTTGAGGCTACTACTTCACCGCTTACGTTGCGTTGCATGTCGGTTACTTCTTCCGGACGCTCATCAATCAGTAAGATAATTTGATATACTTCAGGGTGATTTGCTGCAATGGCATTTGCAATGTCTTTCAATAACATCGTCTTACCCGTTTTGGGTTGTGAGACAATCAT
>JAWWCH010000107.1:0-6317 GCA_033720575.1 Marinirhabdus sp. | reverse complement strand
TCTTACGTCTTACGTCTTACGTCTTACGTCTTACGTCTTACGTCTTACGTCTAACTACGCTAGTGATACTCTTTTGAAACCAACCACTTCAACATTTTGGTCTGCTACATAGTCGGCAACTTTTTTCTTGTCGTCCATGATGTAGTTCTGGTCCAATAACGCTTGTTCTTGGTCTAGTGTAGTATTGTCGCTAATAAAACGCTCAATCTTCCCAGGAAGAATTCTGTCCCAGATTTGCTCTGGTTTTCCTTCAGCTTTCAATTGCTCTTTTGCATCTGCTTCGGCTTTTGCCATCACTTCATCAGTCAACTGCGATTTTGAGATGTACTGTGGTACATTCTTCAACGTCTTACCCAAACGGCCCAATTCTACATTTTCTTTTTCGATTGCCGCGATACGTGCTTCGGTTTCTGAAGCTACGTAAGCTGGATCGAAATCGGCTGAAGACAAGGTAGTGGCTCCCATGGAAGCTACTTGCATCGATACGTTCTTTGCTACCTCTTCAGCATTGTCAATGGCTTTTGAAAGACCGGTCAAAGCTCCAATTTTGTTTCCGTGGATATAGGTTCCAACGAAAGGGGCTTCCAAGATTTCAAATCCACCGATTTCAATCTTCTCACCGATAACTCCGGTTTGCTCGATTAATTTTTCTTCAACTGTAATTCCGTTGAAATCTGCTTTCAATAGTTCTTCTTTAGAATTTACATTGATAGCGATATCGGCGATTTGTTGTGCCAATTCTTTGTACGAATCATTTTTCGCAACAAAATCGGTCTCACAGTTTACAGAAACTACTACACCTCTTGTATTATCATCGTTGATTGAAGAAACAACAGCGCCTTCACTAGAGTCACGGTCTGCTCGTTTCTCAGCAATTTTCTGTCCTTTTTTTCTAAGGATGTTGATTGCTTCTTCCATATTACCTTCTGCTTCAACCAATGCCTTTTTACAGTCCATCATCCCAGCTCCGGTCTTTTTTCTTAATTCATTTACTTCTGCGGCGGTTACTTTTACCATCGTATTTCAGTTTTAAATATTATTGAAAAAGTCGTTCAAAATTACCTGTTGAGCAACATTCAAACGACTTTAAATTGTTATTGAATTGTTACTTATTCTTCTTCTTTTGAAGCTTTAGCGGCTACTTTCGCTTTTTTAGGAGCAGCTTTTTCCTTTTTAGGAGCGTCGTTATTATCGTCTCCATCTTTACCAGACTTACGCTCAGCTAAACCTTGTGCTACGGCGTTGGTTACGCTTGAGATAATCTTTTCGATAGATTTTGATGCATCATCGTTTGAAGGAATTGCATAATCAATTTCACGCGGGTCACTATTCGTGTCAACCATTGCGAAAATTGGAATGTTCAACTTCTGTGCTTCTTTTACGGCGATGTGCTCACGGGTAGTATCTACAATGAACAATGCACCTGGAAGACGGCTCATTTCTGAAATAGAACCTAAGTTCTTTTCAAGCTTCGCTCGTAAACGATCTACCGCCAAACGTTCTTTCTTAGAAAGTGTGTTGAACGTTCCGTCTTGCTTCATTCTGTCGATAGAAGCCATTTTCTTAACGGCTTTTCTGATCGTCACAAAGTTCGTTAACATACCCCCTGGCCATCTTTCAGTGATGTACGGCATGTTTACGTTCTTTACTTTTTCAGCAACGATGTCTTTCGCTTGTTTTTTAGTAGCTACGAAGAGAATCTTACGACCACTGGCAGCAATCTTAGCTAAGGCTTCGTTTGCCTCTTTAAGTTTTGCAGTAGTTTTGTAAAGGTTGATAATGTGGATACCGTTACGCTCCATATAGATATACGGGGCCATGTTCGGGTTCCATTTTCTGGTAAGGTGTCCAAAGTGTACACCAGCGTCAAGGAGTTCCTTAACTTGTTTGTTGTCTGCCATTTTGTTTTAGTTTACGTTCTGTAATTTAGATAGCAATCTTTCCTTCAGCGTTACTGAATTCTTTGATTTAGATGCTAAACTAACGTCGCGCCCGGCAAGAGCGGGACTAACAGCTTATTAATAAAATATGAACTTAAAATAAACTGTCGCGTAGCGGTAATGCAACGCGACAGTTCGGAAAAAATATTAACGTTTAGAGAACTGGAATTTCTTACGGGCTTTCTTCTGTCCGAATTTCTTACGCTCAACCATTCTTGGGTCTCTGGTAAGCAATCCTTCTGGTTTCAAAATGCCTCGGTTCTCATCATTCAGCGTGCACATTGCACGAGAAATTGCCAATCTGATTGCTTCAGCTTGACCAGTGATACCACCACCAAAAACATTTACTGAAATATCGAAAGTCTCTTCGTTTTCAGTCAACATTAAAGGTTGCTTTACTTTGTATCGTAAGGTTGGTGTTGTAAAGTAGTTATCTAGCTCACGCTTGTTGATGGTAATGTTTCCTTTTCCTTCTGTAAGGTAAACACGTGCAACAGCGGTCTTTCTTCTACCAATTTTGTGAATCTTCTCCATTACTTGATGTCGTTAAGGTTAATTACTCTGGGCTTCTGCGCTTCTTGTCCGTGATTTTCGTCTGCGTAAACTTTAAGATTTCTGAAAATGGCTGAACCTAATTTGTTTTTAGGTAGCATGCCTTTTACAGACTTCTCGATAAGTCTAGCAGGGTCTTTGTGGTACAATTCTTTGGCAGATAAAGAACGCTGTCCGCCAGGATAACCCGTGTGACGAATGTATTCTTTAGTTTCCCATTTGTTTCCTGTCAAGTTGATTTTGGCAGCATTCGTAATAATTACGTTGTCACCACAATCTACGTGTGGAGTAAAACTTGGCTTGTGTTTGCCGCGAAGTAATTTAGCAACTTCGCTTGCAAGACGACCCAATGTTTGCCCGTCCGCATCTACCAACAACCACTCCTTAGTCACGGTTGCCTTATTGGCAGATACTGTTTTGTAACTCAATGTGTCCATTTCGTTTTTTGTGTAAATAGTTAATAAATCATTGTTTTCACCCGGCCACACAGAAATTTTCTGTGTTTTGAGGGGTGCAAATGTAGTATTAATTATTTGAATAACAAGCAATGCGATATGTATTTTTATTGAGTGCTATGTTCCGCTTCTTCCCCTTTCAATAAATTGTTAAAATTATCTTAATATTGGATTCAAATTGTCACGACGCTTGTGGTTTTTAGTCTATTAGGATATCAATCTCAATCAACTAACCAACAGCATGGCATTTCTCACCAAGATTTCTATGGCTATTTCTGTATTTCACTGTGGAATAGGAATGGCGCAAGAAACCCAACAAACACCCCAATCTTACCCCAAACGCACGTATACCACAGTTTCGGTAGGAACCGACACTCCACCTAGAATTGACGGCATCATCGATGAATCATCTTGGGGTCTCGTGGAATGGACCACAGACTACGTTGAGTTTGAACCCGATAATGGTACGGCACCCACAGAGCAAACCAAAATGAAGATCTTGTATGATGATAAAAATCTATATGTAGCCTTTAAATGTTATCAAAAGGATCCTGCAACAATAGAAAGACGTATGGGACGTCGTGACGATTTTCCAGGAGATTGGGTAGAAATCAATATTGATAGTTATGGAGACGATCGTACGGGTTTTTCATTTACGGCCTCCGCTTCTGGAGTTAAAGGAGACGAGTTTATTAGCAACAACGGAAACTTCGATCCAAGTTGGAACCCGATCTGGTATTTGAGAACAGCAATAGATTCCGACGGATGGACGGCAGAGATGCGTATTCCGCTTAGTCAGCTTCGATTCAGCAATGCAGAGGAACAAGTTTGGGGAATTCAGTCTACCCGGAGATATTTCAAGAATGAGGAACGTTCTACATGGCAGCCGCTACCCGCCAATCCTCCAGGATGGGTCAGTGAATTTGGTGAACTTCGAGGTATCAAAGGAATCAAACCTCAGAAACAATTGGAAATTCAACCCTATACGGTGGCACAGTTGGACACGTATGAAGAAGAGGAAGGAAATCCTTTTCGCGACGGAAATGACCCTAAAATCACAGGGGGTCTCGATGCCAAAATTGGAGTTACAAATGACCTTACATTAGATGTAACCATTAATCCCGACTTTGGCCAAGTAGATGCAGATCCGGGTGCCGTAGCGCTTGACGGATTCGAAATTTTCTTTCAAGAACGCAGACCTTTTTTTGTGGAGAACAAAAGTGTGTTTGATTTCCAAATCGGTGGCGGGTCAGATAACCTGTTCTTTTCACGACGCATCGGACGGAGTCCGCAAGGTTCAGCTATTGGTCCTACTACGGCCTATATTGACCAGCCCAACAACACTACCATTTTGGGTGCTGCGAAATTCAGCGGAAAGACTAAAGATGGTCTCACCGTGGGGGTCTTGGAAAGTGTAACGGCCAAAGAATTTGCCGATGTGATCGATGAAGATGGTTCAGAAAAAGAAGTATTGGTAGAACCCTTAACCAATTATCTTGTGGGACGGGTACAACAAGATTTTAATAATAATAACAGCTATGTGGGAGGAATCATCACCAGCACCGTTCGCAATATGGATGAGAATGTCTCTTTTTTACATGCACAAGCCTATTCTGGCGGCTTCGATTTTAAACACAATTGGAAGGAACGAACCTACTACATTGAAGGCAGCGCAGTAACGAGTAACGTACGCGGTAGCGCAGAAGCCATAGCGGGTACACAAACCTCATTGACCCATTTGTTCCAACGTGTAGATGCAGACCATGTGGAAGTAGATCCAACCAGAACACAATTAACAGGTACGGGTGGCCGATTCGAATTTGGGAAAGGTGGCGGTGGCAATTGGCGCTATGCCATTGGTGGAAATTTTAAGTCACCCGAATTAGAGTTGAATGATATTGGGTTTTTGAGACAGGCCGATGATATCCGGCAGTATGCTGTGGTACGACGCCTATTCAACAAACCAACAAGCTGGTACCGCAGAGCCAATGCTCGGGTTGAACTCAGTACCGCATTCGATTTTGAAGGGAATTACAACCGAATTCAGTATGAAATTGGCGGCTACATCAACTGGAAAAATAACTGGTGGAGCGATTTTGGAGCCGCGCATAAACCTCGAATTTTTACGAATACATTTTTAAGGGGTGGCCCGCGATGGAGCTATAATGAAGAAAATTACGTGTTCCTGTTCTCAGGAACCGATCAGCGAAAAAAGTTGAGTGTACAGGCAGGAACCGTACAATCGCAAGCAAAACAAGATAATTTTGCTTTTCGAGAATATGATGTCGGAATTCGATATCAGCCCCTTAATAGTTTGAATCTATTTTTAAATGTGAACTTTTCTGAAAGTCCGAGCAAGACGCAATACGTTACTGAACAGGACTTTAATGGTGCGCCAAGATATATTTTAGGAGCTATTGATCAGGAGACGTTGAGCACCACCTTACGGGTAAATTACAATATCAACCCGAACCTTACCATACAGTATTATGGTCAGCCTTATATTTTTAAGGCCAAGTTCTCCGATTTCAATTATGTGAATAACGCTGTGGCGGAAGATTTAAATGATCGTGTCAGTCTGTATGATGGCAATCAAATTTCTTTCGAGGAAGGAGTCTATGTGGTGGATGAAAATACCGATGGTACGCCTGACTATTCTTTTGGCGATCCTGATTTTGCCTTTGTACAATTCCGAAGTAATCTTGTGGTGCGTTGGGAGTACATTCCGGGCTCAGAAATATTTCTGGTATGGAGCCAAGGAGTTACCGGAATAGGGGATCCGCAGAATAGCTTTAGTACCATAGCAGACAATCAGTTGCTTAGCGAACGACCTCAAAACACCTTTTTGATAAAGGCGACCTATCGTTTCGTGCTGTAGCCGTTCAAACGTATTTTCGTATTTTAGTTGTCGGTTCTAGAGTCCCGAAGACTTTCGGGATGTATCGCGAACCCATCGGGATGAAGACAATTGATGCTCTAAAAGGTTTTTCAAGCGGCTAGCATTCTACCGAACCAATTCTAATTCATAGTTATACAGGACATGATATACCCGCCCAATTTACAGCCTGGTGACACCGTTGGTGTAGTTTCCACAGCTCGAAAAATCACCGAACCTGAGCTTCAGCCTTTTTTAGCGTTGCTGAAGAATTGGAAACTAACGCCGTTGCTGGGTGAAAGTATTGGAGCTTCAGACCATCAATTTGCGGGCTCAGATGAATTGCGTACGAAAGATTTCCAGGCCATGATCGACAACCCAGCCGTAAAAGCCATTTGGTGTGCCCGAGGCGGCTATGGTACCGTGCGAATGCTTGACGGGCTCGATTTTTCCAAATTGATCGAGCACCCTAAATGGATCATAGGGTATAGTGAT
>JAWWCH010000106.1:0-6377 GCA_033720575.1 Marinirhabdus sp. | reverse complement strand
CACATACGGTCCGTACCTACCATTGTTCACCTCAACTTCTTCGCCATCATAGATTCCCAATGTCTTCGGAAGCTTAAAGAGATCCATTACCTCTTCGAAGGTGACCAAGTGCAATTGCTGATCGGGTCTCAGGCTCGCAAATTTCTTTTCCTCATCATCCGGGGCACCAATCTGGGCCATCGGGCCATATTTCCCGAGTCGCACTAATACGGGGCGCCCTGATTCGGGATCTTCACCCAAGATGCGCTCTCCGCTTTCTCGATCTGCGTTTTCCTGAACATCTTCAACGTGAGGATGGAACTTCGCATAGAAATCTTTCATCATATGTTTCCAATCTTCCTTTCCTTCGGCAATATCATCGAAATCTTCTTCCACTTTTGCAGTAAAGTTATACTCGAGAATATTTCCAAAATGCTCCACCAAGAAGTCATTCACGATCATACCGATATCTGTAGGCACCAACTTTCCTTTGTCGCTTCCTACCGTCTCGGTCAATTTCTTATCCTTTACTTGATCGTTTTCAAGCGTAAGCTGTAAGTATTTACGTTCTACGCCTTCGATGGTCCCTTTTTCTACATAATTTCTGTTCACAATCGTAGAAATGGTTGGGGCATATGTTGAGGGTCTACCAATACCAAGCTCTTCCAATTGCTTCACCAAAGAAGCTTCAGTGTAGCGATACGGCGGACGCGTAAAGCGCTCGGTAGCCGTGATATAATTTGAATCTAATGACTCGCCCTTTTTCAAGTTGGGCAACATACCATCTTGCTCTTCGTCTTCAAAATCGGTACCCTCTAGATACACTTTTAAGAAGCCATCAAATTTGATCATTTCACCATTTGCAGTGAATTGCTCTGAAACCGAGTGAGTTCCATTCACAGCAATTTTTACATTGGTACGCTCTAATTTCGCGTCACTCATCTGGCTCGCTAACGTACGCTTCCAAATAAGGTCATATAATCTGGCCTGATCACGGTCTCCCGTAATATTGTGCTTGCTCATATCGGTAGGGCGAATGGCCTCGTGCGCCTCTTGGGCACCTTTGCTTTTTCCTTTGTAATTTCGCGGCTGACTGTACTCACTTCCAAACGACCGTTCAATTTCTTTCTGAGCCGCGTTTCTGGCATCATTGCTCAGGTTCACGCTATCGGTTCTCATGTAGGTAATAAGACCCGCTTCGTACAACCGCTGGGCGATGGTCATGGTTTTTCCTACTGAAAAATAGAGCTTTCGTGACGCTTCTTGCTGCAGGGTAGACGTAGTAAAAGGAGCAGCAGGTGATTTTTTGGCCGGTTTTTTCACCAAGTCGGCGATGGCATATTCGGCACCCACGTTCTTTTGTAAAAATGTGCGCGCTTCCGCTTCAGTTTCAAAGTTTTTGGGAAGTTTCGCTTTGAACTTGCTGCCGTCTGCCGTAATAAACTCAGCATCAATTCGATACGAAGCTACTGCCTCAAACGCTTCAATATCGCGCTCGCGCTCAACGATTAATCGTACGGCCACACTTTGCACTCTTCCTGCTGAGAGCCCGCCCTTCACCTTTCGCCACAAAACGGGCGAAAGTTCATATCCCACCAATCGATCTAGTACCCGACGTGCCTGTTGGGCATTTACGAGGTTATAATCAATTTTTCTTGGATTCTCAATGGCTTTGAGAATGGCGCTCTTAGTAATTTCATGAAAAACGATCCGTTTGGTATTTTCGTCTTTTAAGTCTAACTCTTCTGCCAAATGCCATGCTATGGCCTCCCCTTCTCGGTCTTCATCACTCGCCAACCAAACCGTTTCAGCTTTCTTGGCCAATCCTTTGAGATCTTTAACAAGGCTTTTCTTATCAGGAGAGATGATATATTTAGGAGTGAAATCACCATCTACATCTACCCCTAACTCTTTAGAAGGCAGGTCTGCTATGTGCCCGAAGCTGGAGGCAACCTTGAAATCTTTTCCTAAAAATTTCTCGATTGTTTTAGCTTTTGCCGGAGACTCCACTATCACTAAATTCTTTGCCATACATTGATTTTTTTGGATTACAAAAGTATGTGATTTTTTTTACACCGAAATTTTAGGCCTAAAAATTAAGCTTCTGTTAACATTAGATAAATTCTAGGCTCACCGCAAATTGACCAGAATACACTCGGCAAACGAACCTAATAAACAACAAATATTAATGTGTGGTTTCAGAAAAACCTATGGCACTCTTGTACGCATAATATAAAGGAAGGTGAACGAATAATTGCGTAATAAAAATTCCCACAAAACAGGCAACGAGTCCCAATTGTGCGATCACTGAAGAAATGATTATCACACCAAATAGGATGAGCCAATATTTATTTCCAAGTTTGAATGCCGCCCTAATCAGATCAGAAACGGTCAAATCTTGGTTAAAGGCAAATAATACAGTAAATAACTGCAGCGGCACCATGACATAAAAAAGTGGAAGGTAGCACAACAACGCCGCCACCGTGGCAATACCCATGGCAGCTAAGTTTATTAGGAAGATTTTTCCGAAGCTTCCCTTTAGATATGAAAAGTAACCACCAGCTGGCTTTTCCAAGTTTAAATCTTTAGCCCGTATCACGGCATAAAAATGAGCAATTAATGCGAAACTAAACACTTGTGCGACAAGCGTGAACGCGAAGATGCCCAGCATATATAAGATCATGAATGACAGTGTATAGTCAAATTCTGGTTGGTAATACGAATCACCCAGATGGGTAATCATATCTACGTATAGCGGTGCAAAGGGAATGTAGACCGCCAGCAATACAGGAATCATGATCAGCAAATTCAACAGGCCATGTAAAATCGCCGGCTCAAGCATTTCTTTCACGGCATTAAAGCCGTTGGTGAGTACGTCTCCAAAATCGGGTTTTTCGGATTCCTCAATCTTCTTAAAAATGGGATGCGCCATAACAATATGTGGGTTGGTTTCACCGCTAAATATAGGAAAAAGAAAACTGCCATTTTGACACAAACAAAGATTAATATGTATCTTTGCACACTGCTTGCAAGAGCACCAATATCATTTTCAGAAAAAGAATGCTAGAGAAACAAATAGACGAAACCAAACAAGGAAACACCCTTGTTCTCGACAATAAAGAAGGCAATACCAAAAAGTTGTTTATTGAAAGCTACGGCTGTTCCATGAATTTTAGCGACAGCGAAATTGTAGCTTCAATTTTGGCGAACCAAGGCTATAACACCACGAACAAGCTCGAAGATGCCGACTTGGTTTTGGTAAACACCTGTTCTATTCGTGATAAAGCCGAGCAAACCGTTAGAAAACGTCTTGAAAAATACAATGCGGTAAAGCGCGATACGAATCCAGGGATGAAAGTGGGCGTTTTGGGCTGTATGGCCGAACGTTTGAAAGAGAAATTCTTGGACGAAGAGAAAATTGTTGATATGGTGGTTGGTCCAGATGCCTACAAAGACCTTCCCAACCTTCTTGCCGAAGTGGAAGCTGGAAACGATGCCGTTAATGTGATTCTCTCTAAAGAAGAAACCTACGGCGATGTGGCACCTGTTCGACTCAACACCAACGGTATTAACGCATTGGTGAGCATTACCCGCGGGTGTGACAATATGTGCACCTTTTGCGTGGTTCCGTTTACCAGAGGGCGCGAACGCAGCAGAGACCCCCAGAGCATTTTACAGGAAGTAAACGATCTAGCGGAAAAAGGATACAAAGAAGTCACCTTACTGGGCCAGAACGTGGATAGTTATTTGTGGTATGGGGGCGGACTCAAAAAAGATTTCAAGAACGCGACCGAAATGCAAAAAGCAACCGCAACCGATTTTGCACAATTACTTGAGCTGGTTGCTCAAGCCCAACCCAAGATGCGCGTTCGCTTTTCTACCAGCAATCCGCAGGATATGACGGAAGCGGTGTTTCACGTCATGGCAAAACATAAAAACATTTGCAACCACATTCATCTGCCCTTCCAGAGTGGCAGTGACCGAATGCTCAAGGAAATGAACCGACAGCACACCGCCGAAGAATACATTGCCTTAGTCCATAAAATGTGGGAGATTTTACCCGACTGCACCATATCCCAAGATATCATTGTTGGATTTCCAGGGGAAACGGAAGCAGATCATCAAGCTACGTTAGCCTTAATGGATAAAATTAAATTCATTTTCGGGTATATGTACAAATACTCTGAACGCCCGGGCACTATGGCGGCGAGAAAGTTTGAAGATGATGTCCCCGAGGCCACAAAGAAAAGAAGGCTCACCGAAATTGTGGATGCACAACGGTCACACAGCGCCTTTCGAACACAACAGTTTTTAGGAAAAACAACAGAAGTGCTCATTGAAAAGGAATCTAAAAAAGATCCGAACCAATGGAGTGGCCGAAACGAACAAAGTATCGTAGTAGTATTTCCAAAAGAACACTATCAACCCGGCGATTTTGTAAACGTAAAGATACACGATTGCACCAGCGCTACCCTAATAGGTGTAGCCGTTAAAGAAACCAACACTTAGACCGAATACCTATGGAAAGTGTACAAGCTATAAAACAACGTTTTGGAATTATTGGAAATGACCCAAAACTCAACCGCGCGGTAGAAAAAGCGATCCAGGTAGCACCTACCGATATTTCGGTATTGGTTACCGGTGAAAGCGGTGTGGGAAAAGAAAGTATTCCTAGGATCATCCATTCCCTATCGCACAGAAAACATGGAAAGTACATTGCGGTAAACTGTGGTGCCATCCCTGAAGGCACCATAGACAGTGAACTCTTTGGGCATGAGAAGGGATCGTTTACGGGTGCAACCCAAACCCGAAGTGGTTATTTTGAAGTAGCCGACGGAGGTACCATATTTTTAGACGAAGTTGGCGAACTACCCTTGCCTACACAAGTTCGACTGTTACGCGTATTGGAAAACGGAGAATTTTTAAAAGTAGGATCCTCAAAAATCCAAAAAACCGACGTTCGAATTGTTGCCGCTACCAATGTAAAAATGGTTGAGGCCATAGAAAAGGGTAAATTCAGGGAAGATCTGTATTATCGTTTGAGTACGGTAGATATCAACTTACCTCCACTTCGCGAGCGTTCTGAAGACATTCACCTATTATTTAGAAAGTTTGCTTCAGATTTTGCACAAAAATATAAAATGCCCACCTTGCGTTTAGAAGACGATGCGGTTCAAATGCTGCTGAATTATCGCTGGAGCGGAAACATTAGACAGCTTCGAAACGTAGCGGAACAAATTTCAGTGTTGGAACAAAAACGAACCATTGATAGAAATACGCTTCGGCATTATCTTCCAGACATGGGCAGCAATCTGCCTGCTGTGGTCGGGCCAAAGAAAAGTGGGAGCGACTTCAGCAGTGAACGAGAGATCCTATATAAAGTGTTGTTCGATATGCAGCGGGATGTGAATGATCTGAAAAAACTAACCTTAGAGTTGATGAACTCCGGCAATGCTTCAAAAGTAAAAGAAGAAAACAGCGGACTCATCAACAAGATCTATTCAGAAGAACACAACCACCAAGAAGAATTGGCTGCCATCGTTGAAGAAGATGACGAAGATGCAACCAGTGTTGAAGTGTTAGACGTCTATGACAGTCCAGCGGAAACACGGGCAGACAAGTATGATTTCGCAGAAGAAATTCAGGAAGAAGAAAGCCTGTCGCTGCAGGAAAAAGAATTGGAACTCATTAAAAAGTCATTAGAAAAATACAATGGCAAGCGTAAAGATGCTGCAGACGAATTAGGCATTAGCGAACGCACCTTATACAGAAAAATAAAACAATACAACTTGTAACACCGGCACAGTGCAGATGAAACATATCAGAAATATACTCCTACTTTTAGCTTTGGTGAGCAGTTTACAAGGCTGTAAGTTCTATTCGTTTACAGGAGCTGATATTGATTACAGTGTTACAAAATCTTTTCAAGTCAATTTTTTCCAAAATAATGCGCCAATCGTAATTCCCGGGTTGGCGCGTGATTTTACCAACGAGCTTCAAGATTTGTTGGTGAACCAAACCAGCCTGGAATTGGTCACGGGCAATGGCGATTTGATTTACGAAGGTGAGATCACCGAGTATTACATCGCACCTATCACGGCACAATCGAACAGTACGGCTGCCCAGAACCGATTGACCATTAGCGTCAACGTTCGCTTTTACAATACCAACAAAGAAGAAAAAGATTTTGAGCAACGGTTTTCGTTTTACTTTGACTACCCCGGAAGCACGCAACTTACAGGTTCGCGTCTGGACGATGCCGTGAACATTATTTTTGAACGCATCACACAAGACATTTTTAATAAATCATTAGCGAACTGGTAACTGTGAACACAAAAACTTTTACATATCTACTCGCTAATCCGCAGCAACTCAATGACCAGCAGCTTTCCGAATTG